>CAZTRH010000021.1:0-28228 GCA_964616605.1 uncultured Ruminococcus sp. | reverse complement strand
GCTCCCGCAGCTCCTCCGTCCCCTCCTCGTCAGAACCTGGGATTAGCAGGGCTGTTATTTTTGCCGTTTCCAATCCCTCTACAAAATCAATCGGGAGTGCGTCACCGAAATGTTTGTTGCCCTCTGTTCCTGCGGTTTCGCACGTCACGACATTTGTGTCGGTAACCTCATAATTCAACCCGTCAAGCGAAAAGCGTGTACCTATCGGCACATCAACGTTAAACTTTGCGGATAATACCGCACAAGTGGCAGCTCTGGGGATAATCCCCCTTTCAGCCGCCCTTAATATCAGATACTCCCTGCTTGCTGTTTCTGCGTAACCCTCTTCTTGGTACTGCTCCAGTTCGATGTACAGTTTCGAAAGTTCAGCCGCACAGGGTGCGAGTGCATCGTAGATTATACTGCCCTCTCGCTTATCAACATCGTTTGGGACATTTGTGAGCATTTGTTCCATAAGTTCGTCAAACGTCATAATTTTACCTCTGCTTTCTCACTCAGATTGCCGAAAATCGTGTGAACTGTAAATGATACCGCAAGCCTGTTCCGATTTACTTTCTCAAAAACAAAGCCGTCTGCATCGGTTATTCTCTCATCTTGCAGCAGTGCTTCTTTAATGTACCGCTTGACGTTGCTTTGGGCGAGTTGAAAATCCTCGCCAATTGCTCTGCCGATTTCGTTACCATAGTTCCACGAATAAATTTCGTGACGGAAACGCTCTGTGTTGAGTATCAGCAAAATTGCCTGTTTAACTGCCTCCAAGCCGTCTACATATCCCGTTACTCTCTGTTTTTCGGTATCCAACCGATATGTTCGTGACGGCTGATTTTTTGTGCTAATGCTTTCTAATTTCACAGCGTACTGTGATTGCGGTATCATTCAATCACCCCCAACACAAGGTATCTCTGACCGCCACGCTCTCGGAGCAACGCTAACCTATCGCCCACTTGCAAGCCGTAGTACTTTTGTTTTTCTTCTTCAGTGATATATTCCTCTCCCGAAACCTTAACTCTGTGAGTATGAGTGTTGTATTCGCCGCCCGATTGAGGTCTTAACGTCACTAACGCCGCACCGCTTACAGTAAATCGGTTATCCACCTGCACTTTCAAAGGACTGACAGATACCACCTTGCCAAAAATAAACGTACAGGGCACTGACGCACTATCAGCACCTTGCACAATCTTTTTGATTTGGTCTATCACGTTTTTTCACACCGCCTTTAATTTCAGTTTCATTGTACCGCCAAGCATATCGTGTTCTGCTTCTTCGATAAGACAGAATTGATTTATCCCAAGAGCCTTAATGCTTGTGAAAATCATATTTCCGCCACGCACACGCGGGTCTGATATACCGTCAACATCGAATGTCTGTTCGGGCTTATTGTGGAGTTCAAGCAGCTGCTCGCCACGCTGTGATATCTGCCCAGCGTTCATACTCTCGTCCACATTTTCAAAGTACTGGAGTAGTCCCCATCGCACTATGTTTTTGCTGTCCTTAAACAGGTATAAATCACGCTTACCGCTTTCGCTGTTGTCACGAACAAGTTTTATCTGATTATACGTTTCTCCGTCAATACTGCTCTCATAAGTATAATCAGTTGCAAGGCTGCCGTCACCGAGCATAAATTCAAGCTTTTTATCGGATACTTCCGACACCGTAAGCGTGCCGAAATCGTCCCATATGTAAAACATACGGCCTGTGTTTATCAAGGTATAATCCAACGCTTTTAACATAATATCAAACAGCTCTGCACCGTCCTCAACCATTGAGGGAATAACATACCCAGTGTCGGGGATCACACCATAGTTCAGCTTGAAATCCTCACAGATTTCTTTGATAACAGCCGAAGCCCTCACATTTGCGAAAACATAAGTGTTCTTGTTTTTCAAATAACGAAGCTGGTCGTAAGCGGTGATATCCGCTGTCCCGTCAGATTTCTTTGAAACCTTAAAAACATAACCGTAGAACACACCCGTATCGCCCGACTTCACTCGGACAACACCACCGTTTACCCACTCCACTTCTGACGGCAGTACTGAAAATGTAAAACTCCCTGCCGTACCTCTGCGAACGGTTTTCCACTTCGCCGATGAAACAAGCGTGGTAACATCGTGTGCCGCCCCGTTTTCGGAGTTCTGATATATAACCTCAAACTTAGCTGTCATAACTCCTCCTTTGGCGGCAATGTAAGCACTTCGCCAACGTAGATTGTATATTTTGGATTACCTGTGCCTTTGTTGCGCTCGTCCATAACTTCTTTGTTTGCCCGATATAGCTTGGCATAAAGATTACCGTTGCCGTAATTCTGCTGACAAATGCTCCACATACAATCGCCACGCTTTACGGTGTATTTCACAGCTTTATCGTTTGGAGAGCCTTGCGGCTGACCTGAACGTGCCGTACTGCTTACTACGGCCTTTTTCGCTTGAACAGTGACTTTTCTCGGCGAATAATCAACCCATTCTTTCAGCGTCAGCTTATAGTTAAGAGTACCGATATCACCATAACTCTCCGAATACTCGAAACTCTCAACGGACATCTGCGTGTTGATGTCAAGATCTGCGCCTATAAGCACAAACCGAAACGGCTTTTTGCTTTGCATAAGACTTTGCAATTTCTGCGCATACCACAGCGGCTCGTGCATTTTCTGCACTTTAACCGAGGGTATTTTAACAACAGGGAAAAAACTGTTGAAAGAAACCTGACGCAGCTTCGCCCCTTTCAGCAAATTGACGTTCCCAAGTTCGAGAACGGTTTTTTCGGAATTGTCTGCACTCCGCTTAACGGTGATTTTTTCTGGGAGAACGGGGAGTTCTATCATCTCGTCATTCTCGCCGTTTTCAATCAGAAATACTATTCTGTAATTAAGCATAAACGCCCTCCGCACTCGATACAATTTCGTTTGTAAGGCGGTTTTCAATCTCGCTTACAACGTACTCGACATCGACTTTTTCGTTAATGGTGTTGCCGCTTACCTGCACAGTGGGAGTAAGGGTCACAAAATTCTGAACATACCGTGCCTCCGCCACGTCACGCATAAGCTGCAAATCCTCATCAGCGATATTAACGTCATTATCAACGTTTGTGTGGATAGGGTCGTCCTCAGTGCCTGCCGGATTTGTTGTCCCGTCAAAAGCACTGGTATCAACTGCGTAAGGGCCTGTATCCTCGCCGCCAAAGTACTTATCGCCCAAGTAGTAGCCTGCCTCGAAAGCGTCGTCAAGGTCAATGAAATCTATGCTATTCCAGCCCTTATCCCACGCACTCCCCACATCGGTGTAATCCAGCTTTACATCAGCCGCAGCGGCAGCAGTAGCAGCATATTTATTCGCTTTATCTGTGATACCCGAATAATCAAACTCGATAAACGGCAGCTTATTGAGTGCCTCACACACTTGTGCCACAAAATTAAGTGCGCCCGACAGAACTTCAGCGATTTTCCCTGCTATGGAAACACCCATATTGTAGAAAAACGTGAAAATATTCTCACCGATTGCTTTCATCGACTCCCAAACGCCCATAAACACCTTGCCGACTGCTATAAACGCATTACCCAATGCCGCCAGCACTGTCATAAGCGCACCGCCCAACATTCCGCCGAAACTCAACGAAAGACCATATGCCTTGTTTACATAAGTCGTATAAGCTGACAGTGCAGCACAAACAGCAGCTATTGCCGTCACAAGCCAGAACACAGGAGAAGCCTTCATCGCTGCATTAAGCACCTTCTGCCCCACTGCCGCCGCCTTTTGAGCAAACGACAAAAGCGTCATAGCAATCTCCAGTCCGTGAGCAGTCACCGTATACACTGCCGCCGCAGCAGCCGCTCCTATAAGAACAATTTTAAACGTATCCCAGTAGGTTATAGCAATTTGGACAATTCCCGAAATCCATTCGACAACCTCACACAGTGCATTAAATCCTGCAAGAATATCATCAAGAAAGGATTGAAATGCCTCTGAGTTCGCTATTTCACTGATTTTGTCAAGCACAGGCTGCAAGGCGGTAATAGCCTTGTTTTTAAACGAAGTCCACACCTGCCCCCACGTTTTCGGCATAGCATTAAACTTAGAGTTGGTTTCATCAGCCGCCGCAAACATAGCGTTCTTGACGATGTCGGCGGTAATCTGCCCCTCGCTTGCCATTTTTTTTAGCTGACCTTTCGGCACTTCCATATAGTCGGCTATACTCTGAATGATGTTCGGAGCTTGCTCCAGAATGGAGTTGAACTCCTCTCCTCGGAGTACGCCAGAACCCATAGCCTGTGTGAGCTGCAACATAGCTGCCTGAACCCCCGAACTTTCCGTGCCTGCAATGGTAAACTGCTTATTAAGCTGCTCCACGAAGCCGATTATCTCATTGGAACTCGAAAAAGCGTCACCTGCCATTAGTCCCAATTTTGAAACAGCGTCTGCTGTCGCTTGATATTCGCCTCTCGAACGCTGTGCAGACCGGAATATTTTCTCAGACAGCTCGTCGGTGCTTTGCAAGCCATCATTCATCATATCAAGTCTTGCAGTGGTTGACGTGAACGTGTCAGACAGGTCGATGATTTCTTTTATTGCCGCCAGTCCACCGACAGCAGCGGCGGTACGTTTTAAAACTGACACAAGTCCGCTTGCACTGCTTACAGTCTGTTCAGCTTCCGTGCGAACCCGACCAAAGTTGCCGCCCATATTTACAAGCTGCGTATTATTTTGCTGTAGCCAACCGTTATTTTCTTGCATAAGGCTGACCAGCTGCCCCAGACTTGCCGCCATTTCGTTCAAAGCCCCGTTCACAACCGCCCATTGTGCAGGCAAGTCAAAATTTTCCGTTGTTGTATTTACCGCTTGAAATCGGTTAAGCAGAGTGCTTGCCGCATTGGACTGTCGGTTAAGCACCGCCGTCATATTGTCGTGCAGCGTTATTGTTGACGCTATTGTTGCCGTAAAGTTCACCCCCCCTGTGAATAGAAAAGCCGCCTTGATTGCTCAAAGCGGCTTTAATTCTTCTCGATATTTGCAAATAGTCAAGTTTTTTATTTCCGCATCACTTGTTTTTCGTTTTCCACCTGCAAATCAATACTAGCGAACAGAAACGCCCTCTCCCGAACAGTCATTTCAAGGAGTTCGTTCGGGAGAATATGCAGCTTATGCAGAGCATAGTGTGCATAGTTGCTTTCAACGTCCCCGTTCTTTATCAGTTTTTTGCTTCGTCAACAAGTTCCTGCATATCAACATCAAAACTGTTAATGTCGTTCACTGCTTGCAGCAGTTTAGCATACTGTCCCGGAGTAAGCAGCTTTTCAACAAGCATTTCCGCACCATGTACCCCGTACGCCGCTTGCAGCTCTGCGTCCTTAAAGCAGGGGTCTACCGTGCATGCAACCACCAGTTTCGTAAGATAGGCGTTTGTATCCGTCTGTACTTCCTTCTGGTGAGTTTTCTTGTTGTACTCCACCGTCTGACAACTCTTGCGGATTTCCTTGTTTTCGGCTTCCGTTATAGTCTTAATCACAAACGGAAAAGGAAAAGGCTTGATATCAACCTCTGTTGTAACCGCATTTTCAACTTTGTTGGCTGCAAGAAATTCCTGTAATTTACCCATAATAATATCCTCCGTCAATTAAACTTATTGATATACTCATAGTCCTCAAATGTAAAGCTGATTTCGTCCTCCAATGGGTCGCTGCTGTCACCGTCCAGCTTTGCAAGCATAAAACCATCGGGCGAGCAGTCACGAAGTAAAACTGTCTGCGTTCCTGCGGACGAAGCTGGGTCGCTGTTCTCGATTACGAGGTCAAAATACAACGATTTTCCGGTTTCTTTGTAATCGCCGATAAGTTTTGAAAAAAGCGGCGAGCCAAAGTAGATTTTCAGCGTACCTGTGCCCTTCATACCTGTAATCTTGCTGCCTTCCATACGTCTGCCGATACATTTCACAGCGCCCTTTGTAAGTTCAATCTTTGCTTCAATACTGCGTGCGGAAAACAGTTCCTCATTTTTCCCCTCATAGCGGATATAGGCTGTGCCTTCCTTACCGCTGATAGCGTTATAACTTTTAAAAGTTTCGCTCATAAGTCCTCCTTAATTGACTTGTACAGTCATATACAGTTTCTCCATACTGCCGTTGGGTTTAAGCGACATATCCACCTTGACATCACGCTTGCCCTGCCCCTGTGTTATGGTGATATCGTCTGCGGAAAAATCCGAAATAGCGTCAATCTCCTCGTACTGTCTTCCCAGAGCGACAATATCCGACTTAAACAGCGACCTTCCCGTTTCACTGTTCGTCATCTGCCCAAGATAACTTGCCGTAAACAATGCCGCAACATCGTTTGCCCAACCGTCAATCGTACGGATATAGCGGTTTTCCGCAAAATCGCTGTTCTTGCTTGCCGTGTAAGTCACAAGTGTATTGATGTCCGACAACACTCTTGCTTTTCCGCCATCATCGTAAAATACAAATTCGCCTGATTTCAGAGCCTTTTCATAGTCGCCCTTGCTGTACTTTTCGTCTACTCCCACAGCACCGTCATAGGCTGTGTTTGTAAGGCTTTCGTTTATTTCCGCTGCCGCAGAAGCCCCCGTCGCCCAACATACAGCCTTGTACTTGTCAAGCATTGTGCCGTTTTCGAGGATAACACCGTTTTTCACGCTGATAATGCCCTCGTAATCCCCTGCATAGTCTGCCATAACGCACACAATCTTCTTGCCCTCATCATCACGCAAACGCTTTGTAAATGCTGCATACAGAGCCTTTGTGTCGGTGTCCTGTGCCGTGCAGCCGATAACGCTGAACGTTTCCTTTTCCGCTGCCGCAAGGAAATCCGAAACGCTCTTGCCGTTTACAGTGCCGTTTGTGCCGCCCGACAACTTAACAGCCGCAGCGGCAGAAATGCTCTCGCCGCTGAATGAAACAAAGCAGTTTTCCGAAAGCTCAGCCGCAGTACTTACATTCTGACGGTTATACTCGATACCATCAAGGTAAGTCACCACGTCAAATGAGTTGTCGGTATTTGCATACACAGCAACACTCAGAGCGTTGCCCCGTGTACCTGTGCAAAGTGCTGTTACAGTCAGCTCCCCGACTGTTGCAGTCGCTTTTTCGCCGCCGCTGTCCGCCCTCCACAAGAGCAGCTTGGCGGCTCGCTTCATACACTCGCCTATCAGCAATAAAGCAGTGTCCGTGGCTTCATATCCGAGCAGTTCAGCCGCCTTTGCTGTATACTCTCCGCTTTCGATTGTAAGAAATTCACCCGTCTTGCCCCAACTCAACGGGAGTGCAAGCACACAAGTTCCACGCTCCCCCATTGTGACGTTGTTGCCCGTGCTTACAAAATTGACGTAAGCACCTGGAAGCGTCTTATTCTGCGTTACAAATCTTCCTCCGCCTAATGCCATTAGCGTGCCTCTCTTTCATAGTAGTTCCGTATTGCCGCTGCCGCTTCTTCAGCTGTGTATTCCGTACCGTCTTTCAGCACGGCTGCTGCAAGGTCCTTAGGATAATCTCCGCTTCTCACAAGCTGTTCCTTGCAATATTTCTTTTCCGTCTTTTCAACTTTTGCTGACAATTTGCCCCTCCATTTCTCCCATATCGGGGGTATCCGTTGTGTAATCAATATAATCCGCACTCACTGTAAAAATATAGTGATATTGCATTTCTGTTCTGACGGCATTGCGATTTGCCGCGTGAAACAGCTGATTGCCAGCCGACAGAACAGTCAGCGTGTTTTCCATACGCTCCGCCCAGTCCGCAAAGCCTGTCGTATCACGAGGTTTTGAAAAATACACCACATCAAACGATGCAGAGCGTTTTTTTCGGGGAGTAATCCCCTTGTCGTCCGCAATTTCGCTTATTACAAGCAGAAAATTCCCCTCTGCACCGTGTGGAATATCCTCGATATACATAACGCTTTCAGGAAATGCTTCTTTCAGCCGCCGCCCTATATCCCGACAAAGTTCCGATACTTTCATCTTCTCATATCCTCGTACATTCTCCGAAGCCGCTTTTCAATGCGTGGCTGCTGTGTGCGGAAAGTTTCCTGCATTGCTCTTGTAAGCACATATTTCCCACGCACATATCTTGCTTTGCCTACGGCACGTCTGCGGCGGCGCAGCAGCGTTTCCACACCGCCCCTGCCTACACCCGTAAGATGCCCGTACTCAACATAACTTGCATAATCGGCATTGTTGGCAACCACGCACGAAGCAGTACCGCCGCTTACTGTCGGCTGTTCTGCGTGAAAGCTGTTGCGTAAATTGCCTGTATCAACTATTTTTTCGTTCTTGCAGATAAGTTTTGCACGGCTTACGGCACTCTGAGCTTCTTTTCTGATTATCTCACGTCTGATATCGTTAATATCAGTGTGCGCTCTCCTTGCAAGCATTTTTGCAAACAATTCAAGCTGTCTTGTGTCTACGCTCATACATACTCCTCTCTTGTAAGGGTAACTTCAAGATGCGTGGCATACAAAAGCGGAATACCGACCGCTTCCAGCGTTTCGGTTCTGCCGTACAGCGTTGCCATCACCTTATCGCCTGCTCTAATATCCGTTTCGGGAGCAATAAACAGCACTCTGCTATCAGATATGGCATTTGCCATACCCTGTGCCGAGCCGTCACTGCCTTTAGATAAAGCACAAGGGACGTTCTCTGCGATAACAGATACCGTCCCCTGTGCTATTCCGTCATTGTACTCCGAAAACTCTCTTGAAATGGTGCAAACAGCGTCATAAGTGCGCTCAATCGCCTTGCGTTCAGCTGTCACGTTTCCGAACACATTACCACCTCATTTTCCGAAATGGGCAAAGCATAGCTTTGTACCCAAAAAAGCCTTGCCCGTCAAACTTCACGGCGGTTTTCTCCGCTCCGAAATTCGTCTGCACATCGCCACGCTTAACGGAAGTAACCGTCTGAGCGTCCCCACCGAAACCGCCGCTGTCCCAATACGCTTTCGCAATAAGCACAGCCGCCGTTTCGAGTTCTTTCGGGAGCAACTCGTGGTTGATGTAATTCAGAATTTGCTGAACCGCCGCCTTAGCGACAAACTCAACAACCCCCTCGTCTGCGTCAGGGAGCAGTGCTTTAAGGCTTTTCAGTACGCTTTCCATCGTCAGCCGCCTTTCCCTTTGGTGACTTTTCTTCCTTTTCCCAACGGTATTCCTCCGCTATAAGCCTGTCACGCTTTACGGAATCGTCCGTCAGCTTCACAACATTATCTTTGACAAGTCTGTACATAACGTTCTCCTTATGTTGCAGGCTGTGCGTTTACCATAAGCGCAGGCAGCTTGCCCTTAGTAATCCACAATTCGTGATACTTGCGATAATCAATCTTCCATGCGTCCATTGACTGATTCACATCAGGTGCGAAGATACGCAGCTTGTCGGTCTTGCTTACGGCAATAGGCGCATTCTGAGCGCAGATAATCCAGTTAATCTGTACTGCACCGGTATCAGCCTTAAAACCGCCGTCTGTCTGACCCGATGTGCTGCCGTCGTTAAACACATACGCAGACTTCATTCGAGCGGACGGCACTCTGCGAAGAGGAATTTCATCAAGCGTCTTAACCTTGAGGTTAAGACTGCCCTGTCTGAAATCCGCAACGGAAATGTGCTTGCTGATATCACTCACACTGTCGAGGATAGTTGCCGCAGGCTCGCTTAAAGTAATTACAAGTCCCGTATCCTCGCCGATTTCGTCACGGATAGCCGAAATATCGGCACGCAGTGCGTCAAGCATAGTTGCCTTTGCAGGCGTGTAATCTGTGCTTAATCTGTTGCCCGATTTTGCGATAGCGTAAATTTTTGAATAGCGGTAAGCGTCAATTTCGGGGATAACCTGCGTGCGCTGGAACTCGCCAGCAACAGCAGTAGCGTTCATCAAGAAATTAGTTTCGTCAACGTCCATAGCGTCAAGCACGAATGTTCGCCCTCTGTCCTGCGACATTATGAGAGTTTCGTAGCCAAAATTTACTGCACCCTGTACAAAACCGCTGTCACGGTCGTAATCCGCAAGACCGCTTGTTGTAATACTGGGGACTTTGATCTCCTTGCCGCCCGAATACTTCACTTGACCTGCATTAGCTTCCATCCAGCCTGTGGTGGAGTGTGCTGTAATCTGTTCGTCAAGCTTCTGCTGAAGCAGCGTTGCGAACTGAATTGTATTGATTGCCATATAATACCTCCTTAAAGTCCGAGCAGTCCGTTAATCATTGCAACGTCACTGCTCTGTCCGTCCCCTGAGTTGTTGGCGGCAGGAACAATGCCGTCTATTTTCGGGGGCTTTGTTTCTTTGGTGGGAAAAGCCCACGCCTTGTCTTTCTTCAGTGCGGAAATCTGTTCGTCCGCACCGATGAGGTTGTCGCCGTCAAGACGTATCTTGCTCATATCGAGCAAAGCACGCACCGCACGGACGTCAACCGCACCCTCGCCGAGCAGCTTTGTTTCCACAGCGTGGTCGAGCAATGCCTGTTGATAACGCTGTTCTGCCTGCTCGTTTTCGCTTTTCAGGCGAGCGATTTCAGCTTGCATTTCATCGGGTTTAATATCACCGAGCCTTGCAAGCTGTTCGGAAAGGGTTTTGTTCTTCGTTTCAAGAGCCGTGTACTTCTCCTTGTCAACGTGCTTCCCCTCTGCGAGATTGGCAAGTCTGATGTCCTTGCTCTGGTCGAGAGCGGTGGAGAGTTCATCGTAACTCAAACTCTTGTCACCGAAGATTGCTTTGAGAAATTCCAAGTCTGCCATTTGTACCTCCTTATTTGTAATTCAGCCATAGCAGCTGATATTGTGGGCGGCGGCAGGGTTTGCACCTGCCAAATCTGTTTGCCGCCATATTGCTCGTGGGGCAAGGACAAGCCACGAGCCTATATTAAGTTAGCCGTGGTTCGGTAATGCTCCCCACGGCTTTTACACATAAAAATAGCACCCTATTTTCATAGAGTGCTTATTGGTTTATTGGAAACACCTCACTTTTGTGCAAGGTGCTTAATTCTTGTTATCTTTTTTATTTTCTTCCGGTTCTTGTTTGTTATCCTCAATAAACTATCTTAATCTTTCAACAGCTTTTTCGTTTGAGCCATCAAGACTGTGTTTTTAAAATCATCCATTCAAATACCCCCATTCAAGCAATCATTTCACAAGAAATTCTGTATATGCTATGTCATAATGTTCACGCTTCAAAAAGTTTGCCGTATTCCAATTTCCAAAAATCAAATTTTTCCTTAATATCCACAGGAGTATCATCTTTGAATGAAGTGCCTTCAAGTGAAAAAATCAAATACGGCTCAATTTCATTCCATAGTTTCTTTAATTCAACTGGCTGAATAATGCGCATACTTTTTCACCCTTTCAAAATAACATTTACCCTATATTCCGTATAAACCTCATCAAACAAACCTCTTACGATACTCGTTTTAGCATATGAGCTTACACTGCTTATATTATACCCCTTTTTCTGCAAGTTGTCAAGAGCAATTTTGCTCTTTTGGTTTATGTAAGGCAAATACTCACTATGGTAATTCTGACTTGTGATTGCACCGAATAACGCACGATATTCAGCGGCATCTTTCCAGTGTAAGCACTCATGAAGAATGGTGCTGAGTTCATTATCAGGACAAGCAAAATCGTCAGTAGGAAGGTCAAAAATTCGTTCATTGATGAACAGCGTATTATCAACGACATTATATGCAGCGGCTGCATTAGAAGCAATTTCATCAACGCTTGCAATGCAGATTTTCGGAAGTTCAATATTGCCTTGAACATTCAACAATTTATAAACATCGGTGAATTGTTTGTCTAATTTGTGAATATCTCGTGGTTTAGTGAACTCCTTAACACCACTGGAAATAAAAATATTGTTGTTTGTGCCGTCAGCGTGATAAGCCGTGATTTCAAATGGCTTTATTCCGTTTGGTGTGCGTGTAAACACAGCGGCACTGCCTGTATTTATTCTCGGTGATTTTGAAAATTGAGAGTTATCTTCTGTTGGTGCGTTGAGTTTTCCCTCCACAAACTCCCTCTTCCACTCCTCATACCCCAGCTCACCCGATTTCATATCTTCAAGGTTATCGTCGGGGTCGAATGCTATCGTAGTACAGCGGCAATTGGGGTGCAAGGGTGGAAAATTCACGCCGTATTGTTTATCGTTCAGCTTGAACCGCTTGCCGTCAAGTCTGCCACAGACTTCACAAGTTTGTTCGCCCAGACTTGCCATAAACTCGTATTCTTCAAATCCGCACTCCCTGTATGCGTCAAGTTCAGCGACATTATGTATGTGGCTGCTTTCTGTGCGTATCAGCCGCAGTGCGTTTGATTGGCTCACTTCAAGCCGCTTTACAATACGCCTTGCCATATCCTGTACGCTCTCGCCACGAATAAATCCCGTTGTCAGCGTTTCCCTAAGCTGATTTAACAAGTCCGCTTTTTGTTTCCACAGCCTGTCCGAAAAGTTCGCACCGCTCCAAGGGTACGAAACAGCATTTTCTACAATCCTGTCATTCACTGTCGCAAACATCGAACTGTATCCGAAGCGGTTCTGAATATCGTAAATCGTGCGATAATAACCGTCCGTGTAATTCTCGCCCAGAACCTCACGGAACTGTTCATTTGCTCTTGCGTATAACTGAGAGAGCTTGTTGTCAATGCTGCTGTTAAGGCTTTCAAGCCGTGTTATGCGTGAGCCGTAAGCACGGGCATTGTACTCCCGAAACAGCCGTTCACGGATAACAGGGTTTTGTTCCTTTCGGATTTCCTCAATATACCTTTCCACGCTGTCACGCCATTCAAGCACTTCGTTATTGTTGAGATACCGCACAGCGTCCGCATAGTCAATCTTGTTTTCGGTTGCAAACCTCCCGTAAAAATCGTTGATTTCACGGCGAATATCCGCCCCCACTTTTCGATATGCGTTTACAAGGTCCCTTGTGGTTTCAAGGCAATTGCTGTACGCTTTGGCTTCTCGTATCTCCGAGCGTTTCGCCCAATATGTCCGACTGTCCATTCTCTAACCCCACATCTGTATTCTGCTCTTCATCAATGCGCTTCTGCTCTTCTTCAGCGTTTTCCGTCCATGGGTGATTTTCAAGGATTGTGCGGCGGCTTACTATGCCCTCAGAGTTGCGGCAGTTGTTGATAACCTCCGTTTCGTTTACTGGCATATCCGTATTGTACACAACGCTCAGTTTTTCACGGGAAAAATCGCCTTTTCCGATAATCGAAAAATAAACATCAGCGAATAATTTCACACGCAGAAAAGCCGCTTTGAGAGATGTTCCCAATGCGGCACAATCGTTATCCAGTCCCATATACCGGAAATACAAAGCAACTCCCGAAGCATTGCCCAAATCGGGGTCTTTTGTATCTACCCCGTCCGCTAAATCGTAAATGTCACGCCGCTGCTTGTCGATATACGCCAACACCGCTGACACATCAATGCTCGGCTGTATGGTATCCACACCGCCGTCACTATCCACCTTTACAGCAAGGCTTTTCCGCAGCTCGTCTACAAATTCTGCCAGATCCTGTCCACCATAGTTTTTAAGCACGAAAATAAACTTGCTTATATCACGCAAAACGTCCTCTGTAACACTCGTCTGCCAGTTCACGCTGTCTACAAGTTCAGCCACAAAGTACGAAAGCGGCAGCTCTTCCTCGTTGTATTTCAGCCACACAAGCGGCACATCTGCCCAGTTGTACGGCTTGCCGTTAATCGAAAAATGCGGAGCAAATCCCTCGCCCACCTGTCGGTAATAACTGTCACGGCTCTGAAAAAACTGTACGCCCTCACGGCTCCAGTATTCGGCGTGGTGCATTACAATCTTGCTTGTACCTTGATATTCGATACGGTCGTAAAATCGAATAAAACCGTCAAGGCGGCTGTTTTCCGTATCCGTCCACAGCGGTATCAGCTCATCAGACGGCACACGCATAAAACGCAGCGTGTTTTCCTCGAAATACGGAATCAGGTACGCAATGCCCGACTTTATCGCACCTTTCGCAAAAGACTTTATCTTCGCACGAAGCTCATCGTCAAAAAACTCTGAAAGTGTTTCGGTATACGCCTTGCTCTCGCCGCTTACGGTAAAAGGTTTTGAAAGCAAATAATCCGCCTTCTGGTTTACCAGCTTGCGGATTATCGGGTGTTCTATGCGAGTGTTGGAACGCTTTGCAATGTCGTTGCTTTTGCTTTGTACACTGCTGCGGTTGCGGTAGTAACTCTCTGCTGATTGTATCAGAGCGTATTTCTCGGAAGCTCTGAACTCCGCTATCTCGTTTGAAATAATCTTTTCCCACGTCATTGCACCGCTATTTTCAAGCTGTGCCAATGTTAAAGCTGTTTCTGTATATGTCAAGTTTTGCACCTCATTTCAGTACGCTTATGCTGTCAGTTCTGCGAATACGCTCAACGGAATAGCGTAGTGCCGCCATAGCGTCGTCAAAGAACTCAACGGGCTCATCAAGGTATATTCCCGACTGCGTGTCACGTTTCCACTTCCACTGTGTTATCTCCTTGATAGTGTTCACACAGCGCGGAGCAATATGGATTTTCACGCCCTTTAAAAAGTCAATCTGTGCCTTTACGCTGCCTGCGCCCTTTTTCACAGGCACGGCACGATAGCCAGCCTTACGCCACATCTTTATGCGGTCGGGTTCGGCACTGTCGCAGAACATTTCAACGTTTTTCGGGATTTGTTCACGCTCGGCAATAGCGATAATCTCCGTAGTGTCCATTTCGTGGACGTATATCTCACGGATTATGTATAATTCGCCGTCACGCCAGCCTATTTCCAGTATTGCGTTTGCGTGGTTGAAGCCAAAGTCCTGTCCGAGGTATCGCACGTCAAAGTCCGTGTTAAAATCGCCAATGTCAATATTGGTGAGTATCAGACCGCCAACTTCACCCCACTCGCCCTCACCGTAAATGCGATAGCCTTCGGGGTCCTCAACCTTTCTGCGTTCCATTCTGCGACGATATCCGTCATCAATAAAGCGGTTTCCGAGATAAGTCGAATGGTGCGCTAGAATTTCAGGGTCTGCACGGTCAAAATATCGTCCTTTAATCCAGTGCGTGGCAGAAATCGGATTGAACGTCATTGTAATCTGATAGAACAGATTAGGGTTCGGCAGTTCGCCACGCAGACGGTCATCGAGAATATCCACATCAGCGGCTGAAAGCTCTGTTGCTTCTTCGCACCAAATCCACGTCAGCTTGCCCGTGCGGAATGTGATAGACTTGACTTTTTCACGTTGCCCATCGTCTTTCATTCCACGAAAAATAATACGGCTGCCCGTCAGCTTGCATTCCATTGAAAGAGGTGAGCGGCATATTGTCCACACCTTTTCGTAATGTTCCCCGAAAAGGCGGAAAATAGCCGCTTGAAGTTCTGCGAATGTGCTGTCACGGTTAGTTTCGTCAACTTTGCGGACTACCAGAAGATTAGCTCCCCGATAGCGTTCATCGGAGAGCTTGCGTATATAGTCCTGTGCAATGTTTACCGATTTTCCAGAACCAGCCGAGCCTTTGAGAATGCGGTAACGTCCCCGAAATTCGTTCACAGCACGGAAACACGCATTCCAACGGCACACAGTTTCCACAACGTTACTCATCGCCGTAATCGTCCTTAATCACGATTGTCACGGGAGCGTTGGTGTCGATTTTTTCGGTAAACATACCAAACCGCTTTCCAAGGAGTTCCGCTGCTTTAAGGCGTTCTTTCTCGTCTGGCGGCTTGCTCAGCAGACGAGCCTCAGAGCAGCCGTCACCGACGCCCACGACTGCGACCACAGAAGCCTTGCTCTCACCCCGAAGCACGGACGTGAGGTACTCCATAACCTCCGCAGCGTCAGCGGTGCGGTCAGTTCTCGCCGCTTCACCAAGCTGAGCAACGTAATTCTGTACCTCAACATTTTTCAATAATCGCTGTCCGATTGAGTACGCAGTTTTTTCGGAATAACCTGCTCTGATTGCGGCTTGCGTAGCGTTGCAGTCGATGAGATATTCCTCACAAAAACGCTTTTGCTTTTCGGTCATAGTTGTACCTCCTTTCTTCTTTTGGGAATAAAAATAGCACCTAAAAAAGGTGCAATTTTTATCAAAAAACTATTGACAACCACATTATAATGTGGTGTAATAATATACATAGGGAGGTGATAAAATGGAAAACATAGCGAAAGCCTTGAAAGACTTGCAAAAGGCTCTCGAAAGTAACCCAAACGTTAAAACGGTAAAGGTTACAATCACATTGCAAAAGCCAACAGCAAAGAAATCCAAGGCTTAACCTAACAGGCAGAGGGGAGCGGCAACTTCCCTCGTAAGTCCTATTTTATCACAAATAAACAACGATGTCAATAGGAGGGCAAAATGATAATCAAAAAAGGTAATTTTGAATACACCATTTCAGAATACGGCGAATACTGGTCTGTTTCGTATTCAGCAGGCAAACTGACAGTCGAATACAAAGTTCCCAAGGCTGAATGTGAAAGCCTTGAAGATTTAGAACAGCGTATCCTTACATCTGACGAATTTGGAGGCTGATTATGTTTTTATACATCAAAGACTATCGCAAACAAGCAAAAATCAGCGTTCCGAAAATGTCTGAACTTACTGGTATACCAATACGAACCATTGAGGAGTTAGAAAAGCGCGGCGACTGTCTTGTTTCCAACGCTTTGAAAATCGCACAGGTTCTCGGCGTTTCGCTTGATGACTTGCTGACTCCGCCCGATGAAACAGAATAACCTCAAAGCGTCTGCAAAAAAGCAGACGCTTTTTTTGCTCCCCCGCATATTATCCTACGCTACCATTATACCACACCTGTTTGTGACAAATGTGACAAGTTACAGGCTGCGCATAAATCGTGAGTAAATCTGTCTTACGTTTTCCTCGCTGTTATCTCCCCCCACCTCATAAGCCACACGTCGCCACGAGAAGAGCAGCACACAGCGGTAGTACACAATCTGCCGTGTAAGGCTGTCGGGAATGGTGCTTATGTATGTTACGGCGTTGTTTTTGAGTTGCTGCAATCGTGACTGCTGCTGAAGGATTAACTGCTCAAGGTCAACACGCTTCTGAGCCAGAGCGGCGACCTTGTCCGCTACTCCCGAACCGTGAATTGCCGATGGCTGCGGCGATTGAATAAGCGACTGCGTGCGCAGTCGGTCAAGTTCGTTTTCCCACATCTGTATCTCACGGTTGAGGTAGAAAATCTGTTCAAGTTCTTTGCGTGTTGTCCGCTGTTCTGCTTTCGCAGCCGCCTTGATGCCTGCATACGCCGTAGGGTCTGCGTAATGCTCGCTGTTGTAGTATGAATTTAAATTATTCATTGCCCCCTCCATCAATCATTATCCGCATAAATCGCTATTACCTTAGTCCAGCAAGGCTCGTATTTAGCAAGCTCTCTTTTGAGCAACGCTTCAAACTCCTCATCGGAGTATTCCTTCCCCTCAGATGTTTTGATTAGATAATTGGCAAGCCGTTCTTCAAATTCTATCCTATCGTCAAAAACGAAGTTGTCATTATCAAACGGTAATGTTCCCTCGAGGATTTCTTCAATTCTGCAATTTACATTATGGCAATATTCATAGCCATAATCGCCGCTGTTCGCATATTCACCCGCGAGAACCACAATCGGTAAATCGGGATTTTCGAGTATCAGTTTCCGAAGTTCGGGCAAATCATGTATTATCATACGTGTCCTCCTCATCAAGCACTACTCTGATAATTCCGTCACCGCAGAAATAAATCTGCGAAACAATCCGCTCGCAAACCTTTGGCAAAAGAGTAACATTTGGCTTAAAGCTGCTTTGAAAAGCCAGAAATAAGTCCAAGACGCTAAAATCATCGTTTCCGTCATCGTCTGTTTCGGGTTCTTCCTCATAGAAATAAATCGGCT
Organism: uncultured Ruminococcus sp.; assembly: GCA_964616605.1. GTDB lineage: Bacteria > Bacillota > Clostridia > Oscillospirales > Ruminococcaceae > CAG-115. The sequence continues at coordinate 10,359 of CAZTRH010000021.1, read as the reverse complement.
TGTCGGGGGAGTAAATCAAATCCATAAACTGTGCCAATGTTGTTTTCGCACTCATTTCACATCCTGTTAGTTTGACTTTGGTTGTTGCCATTTTAGCCCTCCTTGCTCCAATAATCAATACGAAGCTTACGCAAAGCCTTATGCTCTATCTGCCGTATGCGTTCACGAGTAACACCATATTCTTTTCCGATCTGTTCATACGTCCTTTTGCCGTTGCCGTCCAAGCCATACCGCAATACAAGTATGCGTGCTTCTCGTTCTGTCAGCAGATTAAGCCATTCAGATTTTTCCACATAAAATGCCGCTTTTACCAACTCATAGTCGGGATTTGTTTTGGATATCCAAGCGGGATTAGGCTCATCACCCCACCACAAAGCTTGTCCGCAGTGATAACAATAGTCAGCTATCCCTGTTCCCGTGAAATCCAGTTCACAGCGAGGACATTTATAACACATAGTGTATCTCACGTCCTGATTGTCAGCCTTGATAGGCTTCTTGGGTATCTGCTTATCAAGTGCCTCCTGTGCGGCTCTCCAAGCTTCAATACGTTCCGCCGTATCATCGCATTCACACATTGCGTGGGTGAGTATTTCAAGTGCTTTATTCGGCGGCATAGCATTAAACAGTTTATCGCTCATATCACTCAATCCTTTCTGAAAAACATTCCCGTCCAGCCGTCCGCATTCAGCGGCAGGTCAGCCGCCCACGGAATGGGTGTCCGCATAATCTGCACCACAGCGTCAAGGTCTGCGTGTTCTTCGGGAATATCTATTACAACCTCGTCATGTATGTGGAAAACCACAGGAAACCCTGCCTTTTCAAGCCGTTCAATCGTAAACGCAAGGCAGTCACGGGCGATAGCCTGGACTATGTTCTCCACAAGCTTGCCGCCATAGGTTTCAACCTCGCTCCACTTTGTTGACTGCCCCATTCCCATAAAGCTGATTGACGGCTTGTCCCATCGATTCACCCCAAGCTTCGGGTTTATGTAATATAGCTTCCGCCCCGATGGGAGGAGTATAGTCATACAGTCCGTGTTTGTGGTCGGGTCAAATTCACGGGAAATAATCACGCACCCGACACCCACACTGCCGCCCTCGGAAACCACCTGCACGGCGGCATTTTCCACCGCTTTCCACAGGTCACGAATGCGGCGGTTTGCGTCCCGCCAGCGAGAAACGATATCGGGCAGGTCTTCTTCGGGAATACCCATTTTCAAAGCACCCATTTTGATAAGTGCGGGTGTGCCGCCTTGATAGCCGAGTGCCAGCTCCGCAACCTTGCCTTTCTGCCGCAAAGCGTATTCGGGGTTGCCCTTTTTGATTTTCTCAATCGGCACGCCGAACATTTGGCTTGCCGAAGCCTCGTAGATTTTTCCGTGCGTTCGGAACACCTCAAGACGCCACTGTTCGCCCGCAAGCCACGAGATTACCCTCGCCTCGATTGCCGAGAAATCTGCGTCAACAAGAATGTTTCCCTGCGAAGCGACAAACGCTGTGCGGATAAGCTGCGACAGCGTGTCGGGTATGCCGCCGTAAACGAATTGTAATGCGTCTGCTTGGCGGTTCGTCACCAATTCACGGGCGAGAGGGAGCGGCTCGATGTAGTTTTTCGGCAGGTTCTGAACCTGCACCAATCGCCCCGCCCATCGCCCTGTTCGGTTCGCCCCGTAGAACTGTAACAGTCCTCGCACTCGCCCGTCCGAACACACAGCTGCTTCTATCGCATTGTATTTTTTTGTGGAGGTCTTGCCGAGTTCCCGCCGTATCTCAAGCATACGCTGAACAGTGTCAGTGTTGTCGGGGCGGCTCAGAAGCTCCGATACGGTTTCCTTGTCAAGCTTGGTTATTCCCTCGTCCTGTATCTCCTTGCAGAGCCACTCGGACAGCTGTTTCACGCTGTTCGGGTTATCCAGCCCCGACAGCCTTTTCGCCTCGTCAAGGAGAGCCGCACGGCTTTTTTCTCCAATAGCCAATGCACCCTCAACAAGCCGCATATCCACCGCAACACCCCGTGCGTTAATCCGCAGGTCGGTTTCCCACTCTTTCTGAACAAAATCGGGAACGGGGAATGCCGAAAGCCGTCTTTCTATTTCCATTTCAGCGACTACGTCCTGTCGGTTGTATTCCTTGAACAGCACCCATTTTTCGGGGTCGTGGTGCGGAAGATTTCGTGTTCTGCCGCCATTGACGGTGGTCGGCTTGCAGGGAGTGCAGAAATAGCGGATTAAGGCTTTTCCGCTGTTCAGCTTCTGCTTATCCTCGGCGATACCCAATGCTCTGCCTGTTGCGTCCAAACCTGCCGTGTAGCCGCAATACAGACCGTGCAGCATTGTACACCGCCACTGTTCAGCGGGAAGTGCGGTGCCGAAATATTTCGACAAGCAACCCCACTCGAACATTGCGTTGTAAGCGTGCTTGATACATTCAGCGGATTTAAGGGCGGATTCAAGCCACGGGGGAATACGCTCCCCCATGGCAAGGTCAATCACCTGAACCGCCCGCCCGTCAACCGAGTATGCCAGCAGAAGTATCTCAAAGTCAGGGCTTGCTATGTACTTGAACATTCCCGCCTTTTTTATATCCACGCTTGAATAGGTTTCGAGGTCGATACTGAGGTGATGGGTCATTGTTTACGCTCCTTAAAAGGGATAGCCGGTGTATCCGCCGAACGGGTCAGCCGCACCCTGCGTAGCATATCCTGTATTCGGATAGCCTGTCTGCCCCGATGTGGCGGGCATTGCACCGCCGTATGCGGGTGTTGTCTGTGCATTAGGTGCGACCGAGTTTCCGACTGTCGCAAAATCTGAAGCCGCTGATGTTCTGCCCGATAAAGGCTCACCGTCACGGGTTTTCATAATGTTGCCAAGTCCGCAGCCGACACCCTTGTTGCCGCTGTTGGAGTAGCCGAAAAAGCGGATTGTGACACGCCCGTACATACCGCTGTAAATGTCCGAGGGTGCAAGCTCCACGTTGATATTATCCATTCCGACAACGCTCGGTTTCATCTTTGAGGACGCTGTTATAACCCAGTGCCCCTTGCACTCATCACCGAACGGCACTCCCGACTGACGAACCCCGTCACCGTCCCATATAGGTATTCTCGGTTGCGGAGGGCGAACTCCGCCCCACACCTTGCCGACTGCCTCCTGTGCCGCCGCCTGAATGGAAGCGTCAATGTCTGCTTTGGTTGCAAGGTCGCTCTTGGGGATAAGCAGCGTTACCGAATATTTCGGTTCTTGCCCCTGCTGTGCTCTGGGTGTTATTACGTTTACGTAGGACAGGCGAACCTCGCCTGTGAGTACTTTCATTGCGTCATTCTGATACATAATCTTAAATCTCCTTTGTCATTTTAGTTTTGTTGTGTTACTTCTGCGAAATCGGCCGCCGCTGAGCTGTAAGCCTCACGTTTGTCCGTTTCAAGCGCGAGCGTAGGCTTGCCAAGCGGCTTTATAACATACTTGCCGAGTGTTTCCGCAAACTCTTTCTTGCCCATCAATTTCTCAATGTCGGTGAGCGTTTTCGGCTTGCGTTCGTAAACGAGAGCCTCATCATACCCCGCCTTGATAACCTCCGCAATGGCTGCGTCCTGGTCGGTGAATGTTCTGTTGCTTCGCCCCGCAACGGCTTTCCAACCCGCTATTTTTTCGCCGTTCAGAATTGCTTTCAATGCGTATTCCTCAAGGTCCTTGTACCACTGCACGAGGGTCTGCCCACGGGTCAGCAGGTCGCCAATTTGGTCGCCTGTGAGAACTGTCGGTGCTGTCGGTGACAGGCAGTCCTTGAAATCCTCAAGGGCGGTGTGTACGTCCGCACGGGCGGCACACTGTGCTTTGCCCCGACAAAATCGGCAGTGCTCGCCCGCCTTAAACTCACCGAAACCGCTGTACGCTGTCTGTGCTATGGGTTTAACCGTTTCGCCCCAGGCTTTCAGCTCCTCGACCGTGATTGTTTCGCTTGACGGCTCTGGCTGTATGCGTGGCTGGTCTATTGTCATTCGCACACGCTTTATCATACCGCCGTAGAACGGCTCGTATTTTTTCAACGCACCCAATGCGTATAGCCGCATTTGCGGGTTATTCTCGGCAGATACGGGTACGCCCTTGCCGTTCTTATAGTCGGTGATGTCGAGCGTATCCCCGCCAATCATAATGCAGTCGCACGTGCCGAACCCCTCGGGAACGTACTCCGAAAAATCCACTCTCACCTCGGGGTAGACAAGCGGCGGACTGCTGTATCCCATTGCCTTTTCGGTGAGGTGTTCGATGTAGAGGTCGCTCGTCCTGTCCATTTCATCGTTGTACAGAGGGTCTTTTTTCAGTTCGGCAAGCTGTTTCTTGTAAGCACCCGTCTTAAGCGATGACGTGAAATTTTTCAGCACCTTTAACTCGCAGAACGAGTGTGCCAGTCTGCCCTCCTCAGCGTACTCGGACGTGGTTTCAGGGAACTGTGCCTCGAAACGGGGTGACGCTGTACAAGCAAGCCACCTGTGTGCCGAGGACGCTGACAGCAATGCGTGTTCCATGTCCGCTCCTCCTCATATCTGTGCGCCGAGGGCACGAAGCTCGGTTGCGAATGTACCATAATGTTCAGGTTTCAGCTGATTAACACTCTGCACACCGTATTTCGCAAGGAGGTTGACAGCGTCCTGCATTTTGCCGACTTGTGCAAGAGCCGCACCCGCACGTGCGAGTGCGTCAAGCGTATAAGTCGGTGCGGCAGTGGGAACTGCTGCGGGCGGTGCAACAGGTGGCTGTGGTACTGCCGCTGTGGGGACGGGTGGTGCAATAGGTGTCTGCGGTGCCGCACAGGGAACACCGATTGCGGGATTGACCGCAGCGGGTGCGGGTGCGACAGGCGGCTGTGTGGGTAATGCCTGTGGAACGGGGGTGGTCTGCGGTGCCGCCGCAGTCGTTGCAGCTGTTGCCGTATCGTCTGCTGACGTTTCAGCGGCAGCTTTGAGAAGCTTCAGAGCCACTTCGGGCGAAAGCCCTGTGAATTTCATTTCGATAGTCATTGTGTTTTCCTCACTTTCGTATTCTGTAACGGGATTTCTGCACCAAAAGCAGATATGCCCGTTGTTTTCTATACTGCCGCAGTAGGGGCAGATTATTGGGGTGCTGTGTTCTGTCACCACTTGACAAATCCTTTCTGTCTATGCTATAATAGGCACGTAAACTATTTTCTTTGCCGCCTCGTGAGTGCCAGCTCACGGGCGGTTTTCTTTGTCGTGGTCATTGGCATCATATTCACCCCAAAGCGGCAATGCCGCAAACATCAGCAACAGTCCGATACCGCTCCGTATGTAGAACTCCTCCGCCAAGATACCGTCAAACTCGGCTTGTCCGACTGTACCCAGAACGAGCAGGAAGCCAATTGTGCTGATTATAAATGCGGCTAATGGGTGGTGATTTTTCATTGGCTGTCCTTTCCGCATTTCTGCTTTTCGTGCCGCTTTTTCAGCCACTCTTCGTACTCAGCACGGAAAGCGGGGTTCTTGAAAGCCTCGGCGGCACACCGCAGTACAACACGGCACAGGTTATCCATTTCGTGCTGAGGGATTGAATCCACATCAACTGCCGCTCGGCTTGTGCCGCAGCTTTCTATGACTTGGCTTTCGGGCATTGTTTAGCACCGCCTTCCAGTAGAATTCTGAATGTTTCTCTGCCTTTTGGGGTTACGAGCGTCTGAGTGCCGCTCCACTGCGTTTTCTTGTTGAACGTTTCCCTTACTGCAAAAAGACCGTTGTCCTTGTCCGCATAGGGCATTATCTTGCCTTTCTTGCCACGGTAAATGTACTTGTGGTCAAGCAGAAACTTGATAAATGCCTTTTCTTTGACCCCAAGCTGTTTTGCGGTTTCACGGAAATTAGTCAGAGTGTTGCGTTCCACGAGTTCGTCAAAGTACTCCGCTTTCGGCTGCATTACAGCGTTCTCCGTCTGGAGTTCCGCAAGCTGCAACTCAAGCTTTTTTACGCTCTCGTTTGCGTACGCTAATGCTCGTTTCATTACCATTTCGGGGCTGTTCCACGCATTCTCAATTTGGATAAAATACTGTCTGAACTGCTTACCTTTGTCGTTGCGTTGGAGCATACAGATTTCTTTCGCCATTGAGATTGTGATTTCGTGGTCGAACCGTGTGGTTATCGGGTTCTTCGGATTATTGGTTTCACAATTTTGTGATACCAATGTGTAATCCACGTCCTCGGTAAACCCGTACTCGGTCATTCTCCCGAACCACTGTGTGTAGGGAGTGTTTATTCCGAGTGCCTCGTGCAGTTCCCGTCCGCTGACGGACGGACGCCCCGCATTGCTGCGGATTTCGATTAAATTACTCATTGCTTATCCTCCTGTTCTGTTGTTGTGGTTCGCTTTTCCTCGAAAGCCTCTAAGTCCTCGGGGCGTATGCGGTAACCCGCGGGTCCCGGCAGCTTCAATGCCCGCAACTGTCCCGACTTAATCCATTCACGCACGGTGCTGACCTTGACATCGTAGCTTTCTGCGATTTCTTCGCAGGTTAGAAAAACACTCATCATTTCACCTCTTTTTACTTGACTTTTCATAGGTAAGGTGCTATAATGTAAGTGACACAAACCTAGTTATAGCAAACCTAAACTCCGTTTATTACCGAGTACAAATACCCTAATGTGCTTGGTCACAAACTGTTATGTGGCTGCCACCACACTGGTTCGGTAAGGTTCGCTTTGTATCGGCTAGGTACAGTATAACTCTTTTCAATCTTTTTGTCAAGTAGTTTGAGAAAAATTTTTTTTGGAGGTGCACTGTGACCTTTTACGAAAAAGTCAAATCACTTTGTGAACAACAAGGTATATCCGTTACTAAATTGGTTTCCGACTTAGGTCTTTCTAAATCTGCGGGGACAACGTGGAAAACGCTGAAAGGATTCCCCCGCCCAGGAACAATTAAAAAAGTTGCGGATTACTTCGGTTTGTCAATTGACGAGTTGAAAGACGGCATAGATTACATCGATTATGAGAACTTTGACACATCCGACTTTAACACGGACGCTTATGAGCATTTGATTCAAATCCATGGCGGCAACATAAAGGAAGCGATTAAAGCATATCTCGAATTTGAAAAGGCTACTGCTGAGGACGCAATGAGAGAGCCACGCCCACTAGTGCAGAATTATGCAAATAATATTCGCAACTCGAAAGTTATCCAAGGCGAAAATGCTTTTGTGCAAGACCGCACAGCAGTTGGGCTAACTGCGAATGAAAAGGAACTGCTACGGCTTTTTTCGGGGTTGGGAGTATTAAATCAAGCCAGAGTGCTGGCATATGTTGCAGAACTGAAAGAAAAAGAAACAGGTGAATAAAGATTGATTAAGAAAATGAAAAAACACATAGCCTTGGCATTGATTTGTTCCGTTTTGCTTTGTGGGTGCGGTGTGTCGAACAGCAGCGACAACGTGCAATCCGGGAGTTCCGTCAGCACCGAAGCCGACAGCACGATTTACACCGTTGACGATTTTTGCAGAAATTTTGATACCGAAAGCGGCTTTGTACGGAAACACGGTGATGAACTTTTCACAATCACGGGTGAAATCGAAAATAACTCTGACGTGTTTTTTGGAAATGTATATCTCCACAGCAGCTTTGAATCGGATACATGGCACACCAAATATCGGGTTACTTGCGAATTTGAAGATGATGATGCCCTTGACGGCTTGGGTAAGGGCGATGTTGTGACGATAACGGGGAAGCTTTTCTCGGTGGCAACAAGCGGCATTGTGCTGCAGGACTGTGAGCTTGTTTCTGAGGAGAGGAAAGACAGCAATCCCACTTCCGACAGTGAAACCACCGAACCGACAAATCAAGCTGAAAGTGTTAGTGAAACAGATAGCGGCACTCTTGTGGGCAGTTCAGAGGAAGATAGCACCTCAAGCACTGATACCAACGGCATCGCAGAAAGCAGCACTCCCTCAACCAGTTCAGCCGTAGGAAGCACCGCCACAAGCACCGCTGAAACAACCGTAAGTACCACAACCGTTTCAACGACAGCAACAACCACACCCACCACACCCGTTGAAACCCCACAATCGAGGGGTGTTTACATTGCGGCTTCGGGTAAGGGCAAGAAATATCACAGGTCAGCCTATTGCAGCGGTATGGACGGAAATGTGATAGAGATGTCGGTGGAGGACGCTGAAGCGGCAGGGTACACCCCTTGCAAGAAAAGCAGCTGTTACGGATAACAATTCTCACTTGCCGTTACATTCGAACATTTTTCCTTATATATACGCATATATGACGTATTAGGCGGTATATTTCTGCCTACTCCCTATATTTACTATTCATTAGAGAAAAAATGTTACAAATGTTACATTAGACATTATTTCGCTTAACAATGCGGTTTTGCGGTGTAACATTTGATGTAACATTCGATGTAACATTTTTTGAGAATGTTACACCACCGATGTTACATTCTCGGACTGAAACATTCAAACGCAACAAAAAGGTGGTGCAAATATGGCTGCTAAAAATAGCAACAAAGACTCAAGTACGGCTAACCGTGCGGTGATTTATGCCCGCTATTCATCAAGCGGACAGCGTGAGGAGTCGATTGAGGGTCAATTGCGGGAGTGCCACGAGTTCGCTCGCCGCAATGGGCTTATTGTAATCGGCGAGTACGTAGATAAGGCTCTGACTGGCAGAACCGACAAGCGCCCCGATTTTCAGCGAATGCTGAGGGATAGTGAACGGGGTCATTTTGACGCTGTAATACTGTGGAAAATGGACAGGTTCGCCCGCAACCGCTACGACTCGGCTATGTATAAACACAAGCTGAAAAAGAACGGTGTGCGGTTATTCTACGCAATGGAGTCAATCCCAGACGGTCCGGAGGGCATTATTCTTGAAAGCGTGATGGAGGGATACGCTGAGTATTACAGCGAGAACCTTAGCCAAAACATACGAAGGGGACTATACGACAGTGCATTAGAATTGAAAACACTAGGGCAGAGGGTTATAGGCTACAAGACAGGACCCGATGGCAGATTTGAAATAGACCCGTCCCAAGCTGCAATCGTGCGGAGGATTTTTGAAGAGTATGCCGCGGGAGAGCGAGCCAAGGACATTTATACACGTTTGAATGAAGAGGGATACCGAACAAGCAGGGGTGGACTGTTTAACAAAAACAGTCTGCGGAGAATCTTAGAGAACGAGAAGTATATCGGTGTCTATGAATACGAGGACATTCGAGTGGAGGACGGCATTCCTGCGATAGTTGACCGTCAGCTTTTTGAAAAGGTGCAGAAAGCAATAAAGAGAAACCGCACTTCGCCCGGAGCGAAACGTGAACAGTTTCTCTTAACTACAAAATTATTCTGCGGTCATTGTGGAGCGGCAATGGTCGGTGACGGTGGCACGGGCAGGTCTGGAAAAGTGTATTCATATTACACTTGTAATAACCGAAAATACGGTCGCTCCTGCAAAAAAGAGCGTGTATCTAAAGACAGCATTGAAGATTTTGTTATCAAATCCCTTGTTGAGTTGATACACTCCGATGATTTCATAAAGGAAGTTGCGGATAGAGTTGTGGCTTTCCAAGAACGAGAGAGCGACAATTCCGCTCTGGCGGCACTGGAAAACCGACAAAAGGAGAACGAAAAAGCAATAGCAAATATGCTAGCCGCCATTGAAGCGGGAATAATAACACCAAGCACGAAGTCACGCTTAGTCGAACTCGAAGATGAACGTTCACGCATCGCAAAAGGAATTGCTCGTGAACTGATTTCCGAACCCGTTCTTAACAGAGAGCAGATTGTTTTCTTTTTGGAGCGGCTGAGAAAAGGCAACCCGACTGACGAGGAATACCGCATTACTTTGGTAGATATGTTTTTGAACTCCGTATTTCTGTACGATGATGGCAAGTTGGTGCTTATGCTGAATTACAGCGGAGAAACAAGCAAGATTACATTAAAAATGGTGGATAGTGCTGCAGTGAACGGAGCGGAGGGGTGTTCGAGTTTTGCACCGCCCACTCCAACAGTAAATACCGCAGAACCATATGGCAATGCAATCACAAGTTTGATGGTGACGAAAAATGTACGACACCGCACTTGACCGAGGATGAGATAAAAGAAATGTTTGTATCGGCAGTCAATAAGCTGATAACCCAAAAAGATGCCATCATAACAGCACTTACGACATCCTTGGACACAGCCTTTGATACTACCGACCTCAAAGCAGAACAGGCTGAATTGGAAAGCGAGATGGCTGTAGTTTCCGACCTCATTGAAAAGTGCATATACGAGAATGCCCATGTTGCCCTTGACCAGGTTGAATACCAAAAACGCTACGATGGGCTGACTGCACGGTTCGACACCGCAAAGGCTC
>CAZTRH010000020.1:0-28423 GCA_964616605.1 uncultured Ruminococcus sp. | reverse complement strand
TGCCGAACTCGTTCGGTACGGCCACGTTAAATGACGGGGCAAGCCCCTTATTGAAAGGAAAGGCTGACATCATGCAATATACAATCATAAATACTTATACGGAAAAAACCGAAAGCGAGAAGAACACCGCTTTGCTTAATGCATCACAGTCGGTGTATCATGAATTGCTGCATTATCTCAAAACAAAATCATCTGATTAAGGGGAGATTTAAAAATGACCGCTATTTATGCCAGACAGAGCGTTGATAAAAAGGATAGCATATCAATTGATACTCAGATTGAACTATGCAGGCGGTTTACCGACAATGATGCGGAATGCGTTGTATATTCCGATAAAGGCTGGAGTGGGAAAAACATCGAACGGCCCGATTTTCAAAGACTGCTTGCAGATGTCAGACGAGGTATAATACAAAAAATTGTTGTGTACAAGCTGGATAGAATAAGTCGTTCTATCCATGACTTTTCAAATCTTGTTGAACTATTCTCCCAATACAGCGTAGAGTTCTGTTCCACTGTTGAAACATTTGACACTTCAACGCCTATGGGACGTGCAATGCTAGGTATAATAATGGTTTTTGCAGAGCTTGAACGTGAAAATATTCTTATGCGTGTACGGGATAATTATTATGCGAGAGGGGAAAAAGGATTATATCTGGGTGGACCGCCTATTTATGGGTTTGACAAAATCCCGACTACGTTCGCAGGTGTAAAGACTTCTGTTCTCGCGCCAAATCAGCATATTCACACTGTTGAATACATTTTCAGCGCATATTCTGAAAGCAGTTGCTCGCTTGGCGATATTGTAAAGAAGCTGAATGATGATAATATCCAATCTCCCAACGGAACACTCTGGGATAACAGCAAGATCAGCCGTCTGCTCAGAAGTCCGACATATGTTATGGCAGACGCTGATGTTTACCGCTATCTGAAAGAGCGTGGCTGTACAGTTTCGTCGTCGGTTGAGGAGTTCACAGGCGAGCATGGGTGCTTTTTATATGGAAAGCGCCGCAGCAATGAGCGCAAGTATACCGATATCAGAAACCACACTGCTGCAATCGGACTGCATAACGGGGTTATTCCGTCTTTTCTCTGGCTTGAGGTTCAGAGAAAACTCGACTCTAATATGGAAAACAAGCGCGGAAAGGCAGGCGCACGCTCGTGGCTTACGGGATTTATAAAATGCGGAAAGTGCGGATATGCACTGCGGATTATAAACAAGGATTATTTTTATTGTTCGGGGAAAGCCAATTATAAAGTTTGCAGCGGATTTGAACAAGAGCAGCAGATCTGTGAAATTGAAAAAGCTGTAAAACAGCAGCTGTTTATCAAATTCAGAGAAATTCAGCATGTCACCGTAAAAACGGACAAGCCAATTCAAAATCCTGCGGTTAATAAGCTGAAAATTGAGCTTGAAAATATTTCAGCACAGATTGATAATCTTGTTGAAAAAATCCCGCTTACGTCTTTGGAAGTGGGAAATCTGCTTGAAGAAAAACTCTCTGCACTGCTGCGGCAGCGCAGAGAAGTTGAGCGAAGGATAAAGAAATATTCTTTGCCTTGTGAAAATGAATGTACATATAAAGATGTTCTGCCGCTGCTATCGGAATTTGATGAAATGCCGATAACTACAAGAAACGCTATTGCAAAGCAATTTATTGAAAAAATATTGCTGCGTGATAATGAAATAGAAATAATCTGGAAATTCTGAGAACAATTTCTGTTTCAAAAGCCTTTTAGGTACAATCGTCCTGCGATTTCAGACAGGTTTTTGATGAATGCAATGCGTTAGAATGCACTTTTTCAAAAAATATTAAAAAATATTCAAAACCTCTTGACAAAAATAATGAAATGTGGTATAATATTATTTGTTCAAAGCTTTGACTTTGAGTAAATAATATGCAGGCGTGTCGGAATTGGCAGACGAGCTGGCTTCAGGTGCCAGTGGCGGCAACGTCGTATGGGTTCAAGTCCCATCGCCTGCACCAGCGTGCCGCCGGACTCTTTTCGTACAGGGTTCAGCGGTTTTTTAGTATTCACCCGAAAGCAAGTAAATCATTTTCCGAGTTTTGATGTCGGTGCGACCGACAGCGTTTTCGCCCAAGTATTTTGCTTGGGGCGATTTTTGCGGCAATCATAGTAAAATATATCCCCTCAGTTGTGTGTGAACCGCTGAGGGGATTTTTTAAATATACCGCTGTCTGAAAAATTTTGTAAGTTATGCATAGAAGAAATTATTTTCACAAAAAAGGCTGACTGCATCTTTCGCAGTCAGCCTTTTTTAATACTCTGCCGGCACTTCATCGGTTTCATCAAGATCCATCTGATGAACCGAGGGGTGGTCGGGTTTGTCTTCGCCTTTGTAAAGCACTTTAAGCAATATGGGCGCAGCAATCGAACTGCACAGTATCAACAGAATTACTGAAGTGAAATACTGCGGCTCAACCAGTCCTACGGCAAGTCCCTTTTGCGCTACTATAAGTGCGACTTCGCCTCTGGTCATCATGCCGACGCCGATTTTAAGCGAGTCCTTCATATTGAATTTCCAGATTTTTGCCATAGCGCCACAGCCTATTACCTTTGCTATCAAAGCTACTGCAACGAACGCAAGTGAGAACAGCAGCAGCTGAACCGAAAATCCATCAAAGTTTGTTTTCAGCCCTATCGACGCAAAGAACACCGGTCCGAACAGCATATAACTTGAAATATCCATCTTTCCTGCGATATATTCGGCGTCACGCAGACTGCACAGTATTATTCCTGCAACATATGCGCCTGTGATATCCGCAATTCCGAAGAACTTTTCCGCACTGTATGCCATAATAAAGCACAGCGCAAGACCGAATATAGGTATTCTGCGGTGATGGAATGAGTGCTTGTCCAACAGCTTGAAAAGCCAGTATATCACAAAGCCAACTACAACACTGAATGCTATGAAAAGCAGTGTTTTAATAATTACGTCAACGGGTTTTGCATCAGCTGACTTGAATCCGATTACGAAGGTAAGTACGATTATTCCGATTACGTCGTCAATAATGGCAGAGGATACGATTATCGTGCCGACTTTGCCTTTCAGATGTCCCAGTTCCCGCAGCGTCTGAACTGTTATGCTTACTGAAGTTGCGGTTATGATTGTGCCAATGAAAACGCCCTTGAAAAATTCCTCCGAACCTATCGGCGCAAATCCGAAAAACACTCCATACAGCGCCCAACCCATTACCAAAGGAACAAACACTCCTGCGCACGCAATTGTAAGCGCAACGGGTCCTGTTTTCAACAGTTCTTTGAGGTTGGTTTCAAGTCCCGCAGAAAACATCAGCAGTACAACGCCGATTTCTGCCAGCATCGAAATAAACTCGCTTTGCTGTACAAGTCCCAGAACGGACGGCCCTATAAGTAATCCTGCGAGAATTTGCCCCACAACCTGCGGTGCTTTGAGCTTTTTTGCACCAAGTCCCAGAAGTTTTGCCGAGATAATGATTATCGCAAGGTCTTTGAAACATTCATAAGTTTGCATATAAAACGCTTCCCCTTTATTGAAATACTTTATTATTATAGTACTTTTGATTATTTTATTCAAGTCAAAAACTCAACAATTTTTTTATGGGTTATCGTCTTTTTTTAGTAATCTTGTGATAAATGGATAGCAGATGGAGGGAATGGCTTTTAATTGATAAAGGCAATTGCATTTCAGCACATTATGTAGTACGACGTTGAATGCAAACGTCTAATCACTAGGGATATGCGTAGATGTTTTGCCTGAATTTTTTCATTCATTATTTATCACATCGTTGACAAATTCACACAAAAGAAAAATCAAGAATTTTCTGAGGCTTTTTCGGAGGTGTAGGCAGATAAGGTCTGTTCTCTTTGAGTATAACTAAAATGATGCTGCAAAGCTTGCGGGCAACACCGCCGACAGCGGTTAAGTGGTGTTTACCTCTGGTTTTTGAGGGATTTTGATAATACTCAGATAAAACAGGATAACAGAACGCAGCACGCTGAGTCGTAAGCTGGATAGCGCATCGTAAGTATGGTGAACCTCGCTTCGAGATTTTGTTTTTCAGCCTGAAAATTCGCCAGACTGCTTAACGATAACGTCAAGCCCCGCAAAAGCGGAAATGCAGAGCCGTTGGTATGTTTTCAAACCTGTGGTAGAGTACGAAAATGATAAACCGCTGACAGGCGAAAGCGGCGTGCAGTACGCTAGATTCCGTATTGAAAAGTTTTTTAAGTAGGTATGTTACTTTACTTAAAAAACACTTTGATGCTGCACCAATACAAGGATGATCCAATTATATAAAACAGTAAACCTAATATATCTGTAACTGAACGATGGTTAATTATCGGTGCAACAAACTCTAATTTCATTCCTGAACAAAATCCAAATAGCATAATGGTTTTTAGCTTTTTAATATCTTTGTTCACAACAATCAACGGTAAATTAGAGAAACTGATAAAAAACAAAGGACAGATCAAGTCATTGAAATGACATATCAAAAATATTTGAATAACCCCATGCGTATACTTCTTTAAAACTAGATTGTTTAATGAATACAAAAATAAAACCATGATTATTAAAAAGATTTAAAAGTTTTTGTTTGATACTCGTTATTATTCTTTTCAGTTCTTTTCCCGTATGTTGTATTACATAAGTCTGTACTTATTTCAAGAAAAAATGCACAATTATGTAACTACGGATTTGTGTAAAAGTAACAAATTCTATGTTATCATAAAATTGAAGCAATGTCACATAAAGACTGTATGTGGATTTGACTAAAGTCAATACCACGCAAAGCTTGTGCATGGATTGTTTTAATATTATAGAATGGAGAATAGATATGCCCAGTGATAACCCAACCTACACAGCCATTGAAAAATACAAGAAAAACCTTATGACCGAATAGAACTTCTTGTTTACAAAGGAGAAAAGAAAAAAATCAAAGAATATGCCGCCAAACAAGATAAAACACTTAACGGCTTTATCGTGGAACTAATCAAAAAAGAAATGAACGAAAACAAATAAAGCTTAAATAATAAATATTTGGCCAGTGCGGTTTTCTGCAAGCGGAAGAAACTGTTCGCAGGAAACGGAATGAATGGTAAGCTTTGTCACAAAGGAGCGTGTGGGTGGAAAGCTTGTACTTCCCGAAGCGGTTCAGATTTTTAAAATGAAAGGTTCTGGTTCGTGATGGAAGAACTTTTAACCAAAGTTAAGCTGAATTTAATTCTCGGAAATTCGGCGGAAGCAGACACAATCTCTGCATTGTAGCCTCGAAAACTGCGCACGAATGCTGCACAACTAAGGGACGGCAACATACGTTTCTGGCATACTGCGTGTGAGTCGGCAAGTCCTTTGAAATTGTTGCCAACATAATGGAGAAGCAGCTCTATATTATAAACAAAGTCTGCGTTGTCGTATCGAAACATCTTGAAGGGCAAATGAGTGACTGCAGCTCTATCCGCAAGCAAAGATTTTAACCTCAAGCGAAAAGGAACTCGACAAAAGTTCACCGATAGAAATTCATCGGTCAGTGATGCATGGGTGATTACAATGCTGCCATAATGAGTTATGCTCAGTTTAAGAAAAGTCTTATATCTATGGTAGTAACACAGAGATTTCATTCAGTGGGAGATTGATACGTTCCAAAGCGTAATCGTTAGCGGTAAAAGCGGAGCTTTAATAGTAAGTGTTATTGACTGACAGTACATTTGATTTTGTGTGAGCTGCAAAAAATTTTTTTGCCTCTCAGGGTTTTATTGCCGTGAGGGGCATTTTTATGCGAGGCTTGTTTTATTGTTCATGTTGCAAAAATCATTTATTTGTGTTATAATGAAAAATAGAGTTAATTTAGCGTTGGTGTGTGCATTCCGGCAAATTATTACGAAACAATAGTTTTGTAGGTTTCAGATGCGCAGAAAATTTCTGCAAGCGGGTGGCGCTGTGTAAGTGTGTCTGTTTTACCGGGATAATACCGTTGTTTACAGGAGTAATGATATTATGAGTACAACTAAAGTTCCAAAGAGAGTGGCTTCGTCAATTATCAATGCGCTGAAAGGCGGCGTAGTTCCCCGTGTGGGTCTGGGCTATATTGCAGTCGGGCGTTCCGCTGAAATCAACGCTTTGCTGCATGATATTTCCATTGTCGAGGACGGAGGCGCTTTCTTTCGCTTTATTATGGGAAAATTCGGAAGCGGAAAAAGCTTTTTGCTCCAGACGATGCGACAGCACGCTATGGACAGAGGCTTTGCAACCTGTGACGCCGACCTTTCGCCCGAACGGCGGCTGACGGGAACAAAGGGTCAGGGTCTTGCAACATATCGTGAACTTATGAAGTCGCTTTCCGTAAAAGCCTGTCCTGACAGCGGCGCACTGAATATGATTCTGGAAAAATGGATAGATTCTATTCGTTGTGAAATTGAATCTGAAGGAATGCACCGCACTAACAATTTCTTCGAGGTGGCGGTTGAGCAGCGTATGCTCGCTAAAATTTACCATACTAAAAATATGGTGCATGGCTACGATTTTTCAAAAGTTATAAACGCTTATTATTTCGGGTATCGTGATGGAGATGAAGAACGTCAGAGTAATGCGCTGCGCTGGCTTCGGGGTGAATATTCCTCCAAAGTTCAGGCAAAGCAGGATCTTGACGTAAATGTTATAATAGACGATGATAACTGGTATGATTATCTCAAGCTTATGGCGGCTTTTTTGCACAGCGCAGGCTATAAGGGTCTTATCGTTATGATTGACGAGCTTGTCAATATTATGAAAATTACCCACACGACCACTCGTCAGAATAATTATGAAAAAATATTGATGATGTATAACGACGCTTTGCAGGGAAAAGCCGAATATATCGGAATATTGATGGGAAGCACTCCGCAATGTATTGAAGATACGAGGCGTGGTTTGTTCAGCTATGAAGCGCTGCGTTCCCGTCTGGAGCAGGGAAGATTTGGCTCGGACGAGATGGAAGATATGCTGGCTCCCATAATCAGACTGCGTCCGCTCACTTATGAGGAGCTTGTCGTGCTGACCGAAAGGCTTACCGATATTCATGGGCAGCTGTTCGGGTATGAGCCTAAGATTTCCCAGACAGACAGGTTTTATTTTATCAAGATGGAATTTGAGAGAGTAGGGTTTGAAAGCCATGCTACTCCTCGTGAAATTATAAGGGATTATATAGAGATGCTGAACATTCTTTATCAGCACCCCGAAATGACGGTTGCGCAGGCTATCTGCGGCGGTGATTTTGAATTTGCAAAATCCGATGCGAATGACGAAGATAACTGTGACGAGATGAACAAAAGCGAAACCGTTTTTGAGGACTTTATTCTGTGATATATGAGTGACAATATTTTTTATCGGTTTGCACCGTTCATTCAGGATTATATTTATCGTAATCATTGGGAAGAACTGCGTGATATTCAAGTGGCTGCGGCTGATATCATCTTCAATACCGAACACAATCTGCTGCTGACTTCGGGGACGGCAAGCGGAAAAACCGAAGCCGCTTTTCTCCCTGTGCTTACCGAGCTTTGGGAAAATCCATCGGGCAGTGTGGGAGTGCTTTATGTTTCGCCGCTGAAGGCTCTGATAAACGACCAGTTCGAGCGGCTTTCGGGATTATTGGAAGAAGCGGATATCCCTGTTACCAAATGGCACGGCGACGCATCACAGTCTGCAAAAAAACGGCTTGTCAAAAGGCCGCAGGGCATTATGCAGACCACTCCCGAAAGCCTTGAAAGTCTGCTTATCCGAAACAGTTCAAACGCTTATCGATTGTTTTCGGATTTACGATTTGTAATTATTGATGAAGTGCATTATTTTATGGATAACGACCGAGGACTTCAGCTGCTGTCAATTCTGGAGCGGCTTCAGCGGATAATCGGCTTTGTGCCGAGGAGGATAGGTCTGTCCGCAACGCTCGGCGACAGTATAGCTCCCGAATACTGGCTGTCGATGGGGACAAATTCAGCGTGCGTTACTCCGAAAGTTAAGCAGGACGGCAGGAAAATACGGATTTCCGTTCGGTATTTTCCCATTTCAGAGAAAATCCCGAACAGTGACAGTAAAGTTCTTCTCGAAAATTATTATCAGTACTTGTATGAATGCACCCACGGCAAACGCTGCATTCTGTTTTCCAATTCAAAGGGCGAGGTTGAGGAAAACATTGCGCACTTAAAGCGCATTGCCGCAAAAAATCGCGCTGCTGATACCTACCTTGTACATCATGCCAACATTTCGTCCGCTTTGCGTGAATGCGCAGAAACGCAGATGAAAACAAGCGAGCTGCCTGTATGTACAGGAGCTACCGTAACTCTGGAGCTTGGGATTGACCTTGGAAATCTGGAGAGAATTGTACAGACAGGCTGTCCGCTTACGGCGTCGGGACTGGTTCAGCGACTGGGGCGAACGGGGCGGCGGCGCAATTCTGTCGGAGAAATGCGCTTTGCATTCAGATGGGATACTTCTCTGCCTGCTGCTGAGTTTTACAAATCCATCAACTGGGATTTCGTTATGTGTATTGCTATGATCTTGCTTTACACAAGAGAAAGATGGGTAGAGCCTGTGTATCTGCCGAAGCTGCCGTACAGTCTGCTGTTTCATCAGACAATGTCGATAATGGCGGCAAGCGGTGCTGTTATGCCTAAAGAACTTGCACGGCAGATACTTACGCTGTCGGTGTTCAGTAATATTTCTAAAGAAGATTATTTGCGCCTGCTGCGGCATTTGCTGGAAAACGGCTGTCTTGAACGGGGAGAGGACGGCTCGTTGATGGCAGGGGAAAAGGGCGAGGGGATTGTAAACAGCTATGAGTTCCTTGCGGTTTTTTCTGTGCCGCTTGAATATACCGTCCGCGCAACGGGTCGTGGCGCAGGAGCGGAAATCATCGGTACGGTTCAGAACCCATTCCCCCCGAAAGCGCAGTTTGCTCTTGCGGGTCAGGCGTGGGAAGTCGTTGAACTCGACAGAAAAGAGCTTAATATTTACGTTAAGAAAATTGATGGTATATCTGCCAATATGTGGATGGATACAGGCAACGAATATGTTCACACAAAGGTAATGCAAAAAATCCTTGAGGTGCTTGAAGCAGAAGATGATTATGCGTTCCTTGATGAAACAGCCTGTAAACGAATGAATGAAATCCGCAGTATCTGGAAGAACGCATCGCAGCGGACAAACGGACATGTTATAGTGCCGCTGTCCGATACGCAGGCGGCAGTGTTTCCGTTTATCGGAACGAGAGGAGCGGCTGCGCTTGTTTACGCAATGCGAAGTGAGGGACTGCAAGCGGAATTGTGGGTATCACGATATATTCCTGTGTGTATTGTCGTTAATTCCGATAGCGGAATACAGCGGATTGCTGAAACACTTGATAGGCTGCGGCGTGATGGTGCGGATAAATATTCGTTTGCCGTTCCCGAAAACTGCGAGATTACGGGAAAGTATAACGACTATATCCCACGTCAGCTGCTTACGAAACAATATATCGAGGATTATCTTGATACAAATGAATTTAAAAATATAGTGTAATACTGATCTCCCACTGTTTGCCGCAAACAGTAACAGCGATTTCTGATTTGTAATCAAACGGCTGTGAATATAAAAAACGCCTGTGCAGGCGGCTTTTAAAGCTCCTTGCACGGGCGTTTTTCTGATTATTTGAAAATTATTCCGCAGTGCTGAAAGAATAAACGGTTGTA
Source organism: uncultured Ruminococcus sp. (assembly GCA_964616605.1). Taxonomy (GTDB): domain Bacteria; phylum Bacillota; class Clostridia; order Oscillospirales; family Ruminococcaceae; genus CAG-115. The sequence continues at coordinate 18,715 of CAZTRH010000020.1, read as the reverse complement.
AAGCGGTACTCCTCGTTGGCTTTCAGTACACAGCTCGGAAATCCCTTTTGGTTGGGAGTATCGGGAGAATATTGTGTTTCTAGGCAGAAAGCGTCAAAGCGGTTGTATGTATGAGAGTTCTTGCCTTTCTCGTTATTCAGTCCGCCTGCGATATAGAACTGAACAGCAGGACTATCGGTTGTGACAGTCATTACACGACCGCTTGACGGCTCGGAAACAGCAGCTGCTGTGCGCATCTCGCAAGGTTTTCCAAGAATGAAATTATGGTCGTAACCATTCGGCAGTCTGCCCGAACGAATATCCTCACCAATACTCTTAGGAGAAGTAAAATCGAACGGTGTATTTGTAATGTAAGCGACATTGCCTGTCGGAATAAGCGCACTGTCAACGGGTGTGTACTGCTTGGCATTGATTTCGGCTTTATGAGATAATACGTCACCGCTGCCTTCACCTTTGAGATTGAAATAGCTGTGATTAGTGAGGTTTACGATAGTGTCAGCGTCCGACAATGCGTTGTATTCAATTTTAAGAGCATTTTCGCAGAGTGTGAATTTAACGTTTATCGTCAGATTGCCGGGCATATGCTGTTCGCCGTCGGGACTGTCGTAGCTGAATTGTACAAAAGGCTCATCGCCGTCCTGTACTTCTGCGATTTTCCAGACGCGCTTGTGATATCCGTAAAAGCCGCTGTGCAGGGTGTTTGCGCCATCGTTTTTATCAAGCCGGTATTTCACATCGTTAAGCGTAAATTCCGCACCGCCGATACGGTTTGCAAAGCGACCTATCGTTGCGCCGAAACAGGAGTTGCCGTCTGCGTACTCCTCAAGCGTGTCATAACCCAGAACCACATCAGCAGTATTGCCGTTTTTGTCGGGAACAAACAGCTTTACAACAGTTGCTCCGAAATTCGTAAGAGATACTGAAAAACCGTACTTATTAGCAAGAGTTACAAGGTCGCAGCGGTATCCCTGATAATAACCAAATTCTTTACGTTCAATCATAACACATTCTCCTTAATCAGTATTTGTCTTTTTCAAGCGGAATTGAGTACTTGACAGGTGCCATAGTAGCTTTGGAAACAACCGTTGCGCCGTCCTGCGACTTTGACGTTGTCGGAGGAATATCATCGTCAAGAATTATTGTGGGTTTTGGCTTGGTTACAGTTGAATTGGATTTTACGCTTGACGTGCTTACAGGAGTCTTAGCAGCCTTGCTGACCGGCTTTGCGGCAGGCTTCGCAACTTCGGCTTTCGCAGCAGCAACTGGTTTTGCGGCAGGCTTTGCAACTTCGGCTTTCGCAGCAGGCTTGTCGGCTGATTTTGCGGCAGTCGGCTTGCTGACAGGCTTTGCGGCAGGATCTGACTTTACATCTTCATCGCCCAAGTCAATAGTCAGTGGTTTTTCAGCTTCAGAAGATGCCATAGGTTTTTCAACAGCCGATTTTATATCAGATGATTTTGGCTCAGCTTCAATCTTTGCCTTGTTATTCGTTTTTTCAGCGGATTTAGTCACTTTTGGAGCAGACGGCGCAGTCAAACCGTCCGTAACAAATCCCTTGACTGTTTCGTAAAGCATTTCTGACTGGTCTGCAAGCGCTTCTGCGGACGCAGAGCATTCAGCAGCTGAAGAATTGACGTTTACGACAGATGAAGAAATGCGGCTGACATTCTCGACAACGCCTGTAATGGACTTTGCCTGTTCGTCCGAAGCGTCCGCTATCTCGTTTATAACCTGTGCGGAACTCTCCATCTTGGAAACAACATCTGCAAGCATTGCGGCAGTGTCATTTGCGATAACAGCGCCGTTTTCGACAGCCTTAAGAGCAGTCTGGATAAGTCCTGTGGTAGACTTTGCCGCTTCGGCGGTCATATTTGCAAGAGAACCGACCTCGCTTGCGACAACAGCAAAACCACCGCCTGCCGCACCCGCTCTTGCCGCTTCAATAGAGGCGTTTAGCGAAAGAATATTCGTCTGGAAAGAAATATCCTCAATAGTTTTGATAATATTTGCGATTTCGGAAGATGTGCGGCTGATTTCGTCCATTGCGCGGAGCATATCAGACATCTTTTCGTTGCCGTCATTGATCGCCTTGACGGAGGCTTCGCCGATTTCGCGTGCTTCAGAAGCTTTTGCTGCGGAAGTGCGGATTTTAGCCGAAACTTCGTTAAGTCCCGAATTAAGCTCTTCAACAACGACTGTTTCATCGTTTGCGGCAATGGCAAGTGCAGAAGAGTTCTCCGACATATTCTCCGAACTTGATTTCACCTCACGGGCAGCCTGTTCAACATCGGAAACCACTGTTTTCATCGAATCAACTATACTGCAAAGAGCGTTCTTTATCGGCATAAAATCACCGTTGTATTCGGCTTTCGGCTGAACCAGCAGGTTCTGTGCGGCAATCTGTTCCGACGTGTAGCGGATATCCTGGATAATTTCACGATTAGCCGCCGCAAAGCGGTTTGTAGCTGTGGCAAGCTCTCCCAGTTCATCGCTTGATTTTATTTCAACATCACCGCCCGTGATTATTCCGTTTGACATATCGACAATCTTTGAGCGGATTTGCTCGATGGGGTCGATCATAGTTTTCTTCATAAGTGTTACGGTGACTGTGCCAAGTGCTGCCATAAGCACTACAAGCACGAAATTCAGCCAGAACGCCAATACAACGCCCTCAAAGAACTCGCCTGAGGATTTTCTGATTAGCAGCGTCCAATCTGTTCCGTCAACATTCTGTGCTGCATACCGCCAACCGCTCATAAATCCGCCCACAGAGCTTGTGCTGACATATTTCGCTCCGCTCGCCTGAACATAATCGGGATAGGCTGCGTCATAAGTGCCGCTTTCGGCATTGGAAGCGATAACCGTGCCGTCCGCCGACAGCAGCAGTGCGTCACAGCCTGCGCCTTTCAGAAATCCCGACAATTTCTGTGCGTTCATATGCGATACCAGAGCGCCCATGTCGTTTTTTACACCGAAGTAAAAATCACCGTTTTCATCGGAAGGTGCAGTAAGCAGCGCACCTGCTGAAGCAAGCGATTGGTACAGTGAAGCGTCAATGCCCTCGCCGTGCTGTTTGCCATCGTTTGTGATATATGTAAGACCGTACATCTGCTCGTCAAACGAAGCAACGGAATTTGCATGGGAAGTTTTTACATCGGCTGAGCCGTTCAGAAATTCGTAGTCGAATGAATGGTCGGTGATAAGTACATTCAGATTGTTCAATCCGCTGTATACAAGAAGCATTCCGCTGCTGAGGTTATCTTCAAGCGTTTGGTTTGTGCTTTTGCGTATCTGGGCATATTGCACAATAACGCTTACGACAACGTTCAGAACAAGACAGAGAAGCATTGCTGCACTAACGATCGAAACCTTTTTGATGATTGATACAAAGCGTTTCTCATTGGATTTGTTTTTCATAATTCGCAACCTTCCTTATCAATTTAATAATTAAGCTTTCATATGCCGCGGCATACGAACCAATTTGGGAGAGTTCCCTGTATTATTTTCATAATAACACAACTGAGAAAAAAAGTCAATAGAGTGTTTCGCCCCACTTTGTTTATTAAAAGACGCTATCGGCGAAGCAAATGGTCAAATGGTATTATTTCTTATTTTTTAAAACCGAATAAACAGGCTCATTCCTGCGGTCGTGATAATCCTGATTTTTAGTTGATACTGACTGCACGGATTTCTGCGCTTTTTTTCGCTGTTGTCTGTCTTTTGCGGCCTTTGCAGCGTCAATCTTCATCTGTTCAAGACGTTCCTTGCTTTTTTCTGCAAATTCTATAAGCATAAGGCGATTGTTGAAAGACGGTTTGTCAAGCACTATTTCAAATAGTGCGTTCATAAGTTCTGCTGCTTCGTTTTCATCGGTTACAATCCGCCTGTCAAGCAGTTCCCGTGACGTTACTGCCAACTGCTCGATTTTATAGCATTCATCGGTTTCTATGATCTCGTTCAGAGCAGACAGCGCAGAACGGATATTCTGTGTGCTTTGCGACTCGGGTTCTATCGTTCTGGCGCGGCTGTCGGCAAGTTCACATTGCAGCAGCTTGCGCAAATCATCTGTTCCAAGCTGTCTGATAAGCGCTTTTAATTCCTTGCGACCTTCCGGCTGAACGGGGATTGGCACATCGTGATGGAACACAAGCCAGCTTATTTCATCTGCCATTTCTTTCGGGAACTCAAGCCTTCTCATTATCCCTTCCGCAATCAATCTTGAGCGTTCGCCGTGACCTTTAAAATGTCCCCTGCGTTTTTTGTCGATTGACATACAGTCAGGTTTTCCGAGATCGTGAAACAGCATTGCAAAGCGGATTTCCGGGACAGGCACCGCATATCCCACCGATTTTGAAATATGAGTCCACACATCATAATCGTGTTGCGGTGAGAGCTGCATAAATCCAACACATTTCTCAATTTCGGGAAGCACAGCCGCCAGTATATCAGCATTCTGTTCCAATGCACGGGCAGCAAATTTTCCCATAACAATGCGTGTCAGTTCCTCGCGGACGTCCGCCGTGTCCGCATAATCAAAGCACGCAAGGTTTGCACGCATACAGTCCCGTGTTCTCGCTTCTATTTCATATTCGTCCTCGGCGCAGAAACGAATTGCTTTCAAAAGGCGTGACGGCTTTGTGGTAAAGCTCTTCGTCATATCATAGATAACTTCGGTAACAGGCTCGCTTTTGCCTTTTGCCGCAGTTCTGGTGATTGTGACGTTTTCGCCGATTGCGACAATTTGCTTTACCTCGCCCGACAGCGCACTTTTTCCGTCATAAGGGTCAATCAGACCGTCTTTTCTGCTGTAAGCCATAGCGTTCATCGTAAATCCGCGGCGTCCAAGATCGGTCACCAAATCGTCAGCGTACATCACGCGGTTTCCGACAACTTCCCTGCGGAACGGCGATATTTGTACAACCATTCCGAGAATTGTCACCATAATTTCACCGCGTGCTATGCCGTCGTCCGATATTCGATAATCTCTGAACGTGAACATGATATCGTTTATAGAAGCGCTTGTGGCAATATCATAGTCTTGCGGCGAATTGCCAAGCACCAGCTCACGCACGCAAGCACCGACAACGTAAGCCTCAAAGCCTGCGTTTTCCAGAAGCTCCAGCGCTTCTGTAATCTGTTTTGGAAGTATAATCATATTTTCCACCTTATAAAATTATAGCAGCGTCTGAAACAGCACTTATGCAAAAAGCAGATATTTATTAACTTTAAAACTGCATTTTCAAAGCCGCTTTCTATCTGTTATTATACAACACTTTCCGACTTAATTCAATAGGAAATTAAAAAATGTTAAAAAAATTCACAAAAACACTTGCATTTTGTGAGAATTTATTGTATAATGAGTATAATATAAAGGCAATGGAGAGCAGTAAAGCGTTAAATCGCTGAGCATATGCGTTGCCTAAAATCTTAGCGGAGGTAAACCTAAAATGAACACATTCACAGCTGACAACATCAGAAACGTAGTCCTTGCAGGACACGGAGAGAGCGGAAAAACTGCACTTGCGGAAGCAATGCTTTATAAATGCGGAGTTACCGACAGAATGGGAAATACCACTGACGGCAGTACCGTATGTGATTTTGACGCAGAAGAGATAAAGCGCAGAATTTCCATAAATGCGTCTGTCGTGAATATGGTCTGGAACGGTAAAAAGATAAATGTGATTGACGCTCCCGGTCAGTTTGACTTCGTGGGCGGAATGTACGAGGGAATGCGTGCCGCAGAAAGCGTTATTGTTACCGTAAACGGCAAGGACGGCGTATGCCCCGGTACAATTAAGGCATATCAGCTCGCAGGCGCAAGCGGCAGAGCAAGAATGCTTGCTGTTACTTGTATGGAAGTTGAAAACAGCGATTTCTACCGTGTATTCACACAGATGAAAACTGTTTTCGGTCCGTCCGTCTGCCCTATCGTAGTACCGTACGATAAGAACGGACCTGTTGAAGCGTACATAAACCTTATTACGATGAAAGCATACAAGTACGATACAAAGGGCGTTCCGACCGAGGTTGAAATGCCTGCTTCCGAAAACAGAATTGCGGGACTTCGTGCGGCAATGGCTGAGGCGGTTGCTGAAACAAACGAAGCGTTTATGGATAAGTTCTTCAACGAGGAAGAGTTCACTCATGACGAGCTTGTGAAGGGCATTCATGACGGTATCGCAAACGGTACCATCACACCTGTTGTGTGCTGTGCAAACGATACGCTGTCGGGCGTTGATATGCTGCTTGACGCAGTGGCTACCATGCTGCCTTCTCCGAAAGAAAGACTGCTTGAAACAATTGACGGAAAGCCTGTGGAGTATGATGAAAACGCTCCGTTCAAGGGTCTTGTTTTCAAAACTATCGCAGACCCGTTTGTCGGAAAAATCAGCTTTATCAAAGTGGTACAAGGCAAGCTCGGCGCAAAGAGCGTTCCCGTAAACTCACAGGGTACAGAAATGAAGTTTGCCAAACTTGTCACCATCTGCGGCAAGAAGCAGGAAGAAGCCGATGAAATCTGTGCAGGCGACATCTGCGCTGTTACAAAACTTGAAGCCAATACTGGCGATACACTGTGCGAAGCAAACCACCGCGTAGCGTTTGAGCCTATTGAGTTCCCGAAAGCGTGCTATTTCCGTGCAGTTACTCTTGCGAACGGCGGCGACGAGGGCAAGCTCTCCACTGCTATACGCAGACTTCTTGAAGAGGACAGAACTCTCTCGTATGAGCATAACCATGAAACTCACGAGCGTATACTCGGCGGTCTTGGCGAACAGCACCTTGATGTTGCGGCAGCTAAGCTCAAAACAAAGTTCGGTATTGAAATAAAGCTTGAAAAGCCTACCGTTGCATATCGTGAAGCGATAAAGAAGACTGTTACTATCGAGTCGAAGTATAAGAAGCAGTCGGGCGGTCACGGACAGTATGGTCACGTTAAAATTGAGTTTTCGCCCACTCAGACAGACGACCTTGTATTTGAGGAGAAGATTTTCGGCGGTTCTATCCCGAAGAACTTCTTCCCGGCTATTGAAAAGGGACTTCAGGAAGCGGCAGAGAAAGGCTCTATCGGCGGTTATCCTGTTGTCCGCATTAAGGCAACGCTTCTGGACGGTTCATATCACCCTGTTGACAGTTCGGAAATGTCGTTTAAGACAGCTGCTTCAATGGCGTTCAAGGATTGCATGAAGATTGCCGATCCATATTTGCTTGAACCGCTCTACACATACACAATTCTCGTGCCTGACGATAAGCAGGGCGATGTAATGAGCGTGCTTTCAAAGCGCCGTGGCTCTGTACTGGGAATGAGCAGCCTTGGCGATGGCATCACGGAACTTACGGCAGAAGCTCCCGAAGCGGAGATGCAGGACTTTGCACTTGCACTGCGTCAGATTACACAGGGACTCGGTGAGTTTACCCGTGAATTTGCAAGATATGAAGCAGTTATGAACTGATTTTCGGATTATTATTTTGGTTTTATATGTAGCCGCCGCTGTATTTACAGCGGCGGCTCAGCTTGTAGACAAACCTTATTTTTGTGTTGATTTATCAAAAAAGGGGTTTGGGCTAAACGACAAACTGTGTTTGACGTTTGCATAGCCCCCAAAAGGGGTCGCAAGGGGCAGCAAAAAGTTATAAATTTACAATTAAAAAAATTGAAAAAAGACTTTGTCGACAGTCTGAACGCCAAGCATCGCTTGGCGTTTTTGTTTATTTTCTGATTTGTCTTGCCTCGACATAAAAACGCTTGTCATGGGCGTGACCCATAGAGAACGTTTTTCTGGGGAGTGCGCCGTCCTTGATAACAGTCGGGAACAGCTCGGATTTCTCCATAGATGGCAGCAGGAAGCCGACTGCGTTGTTTTCTGCACACAGCTTCTTTACTGTATCCTCGCCGTGGATATAGTCGATTTCTCCGCCGTTTGCTCTGAGGTATTCATCAAGGAACGTCTGGAGCGAACCTGTGGCAAGGTTTGAAGTTGGCTTTGTTATGCCAAATTCACGGACATTGCCATCAAAAATCACAGTGAAACGCTGACCACAGGCGTTGCTTTCCGACAATCCCAGTGCAGCCGTCATCTTCTCCATAAGGTCGTTATAATCAACGCCGTTTACCACACGGTGAATTGCCTCAAATTCGAGAGCAGGGGAGTGCAGATTAACAAGTTCCACAAGCGCATAGCGTGCAAGCTCTGCATCGGCGCTGCCCTCACGCTTTTTCTGCTCGTAGCATTCCTTTGCCGTAGCAAGCGAGTGATTGCCGTCGCCCATCGCAAACAAAAGTACGTCCTCGTTGTCGAGAGAGTATTTCTCATTGAACGACTTTTTGTCGGCAAGCTTGTCAAGAGCCGCCAGAACAGCGTCTGCTGCTTCTCCGCTTACCTTGTATCCCTCGATGTGACCGCCGTTTTTCATCATATCGAAATTGTACAACTCCGTAAGATTTGCGTTCAGAAGCGGCTCAATAACGGTATTATCCTTATCGTCAATCAAAACCATTATATGCGGCAGTTCAAGCGGCGCATTGGTGCGGATTTTGACACGGGGCGGTATTCTTTCCGCAACAGTAGCTTCCGTTGCACGGACAAGCGAACGGCTGCCCTTGTGATAATCGTATTCTTCGAGGTCTATTGCACCCACCAGACCCACACGCACTCTGCCGTCTGCCTGTGTGCGCTTTACGAGAACAAAACAGTCCTTGTGTTCCTTGAAAAAGCCGCTGTCCAGAAGCTGTGACATTTTCGCATTGATCTGTGGGATAAGCTTATCGCTGTCGCTGAGAAAGGCTTCGGGGAGAATAAGATCGAGCGTTGACGGATTGCCGCTTGTCATAGCCTTTACATCGTTCCAGTAATCGGGTTCGCTGGTGTACTGGTCGCATGCCACGACCGCCCACTTTTTCATTTGCTCTGCATTGTAATCGGGGAGCAGAATATCTGCCGTTTTGAATGCTGTCATAATCAATAAATCCTTTCTGTCAATGGGTATCAAACCATGTTTTTCCGATTTTTGCGTCCACAGGCAGCGGCACTTTAAGCTCAACCGCCTGCTGCATTTCTTCGGTCACTATCTTCAAAGCCTGTTGTGCAACATCAGCAGGTGCTTCTACAATCAATTCATCATGAACCTGCATAATCAGTTTTGCCTGCGGCAGCTCGCGTTCAAGCCGCTGCGACACCTTTATCATCGCAATCTTGATTATATCTGCCGCAGTGCCTTGAATAGGCGTATTCATTGCAATTCTTGTGCCTTGCGCCTTAATATTCTTATTGGAGGAGAGTATTTCGGGAATGAAACGCTTTCTTCCAAAATACGTCACCGCAAAGCCATTCTTTTCAGCGTCACCGACTATTTTATCCATAAAGCGGCTTACTCCCGAAAAATGCCTGAGATAATCCTCGATATATTTCTTTGCAGCAGGCACCGAAGTGTCAATATCCTTTGCAAGCGAGAATGCGCCGATGCCGTATACTATGCCGAAATTCACCGCTTTTGCGCGGCGGCGGAGTTCGCTTTCGGATACTCCCACAACACCTTTGAAAACGCTGCGTGCGGTTTCGGTGTGAATATCCCGTCCCTCGCGGAAGGTTTCAATCATCACTTCGTCATCGGCAAGGGACGCCAGCACACGCAATTCTATCTGGCTGTAATCGGCGTCAATCAGAACATTTCCATCGGCTGCCGTAAAGAATTTTCTGAAATTCTTTCCTATCTCCGTGCGGACAGGAATGTTCTGGATATTGGGTTCGGCTGAACTTAACCGTCCTGTGCGTGTTTCGGTCTGCTTGAATGTGGTGTACATTCTTCTGTCCTCAGAAACCGCATTCTGAAGCCCTTTGACATATGTGTTATACAGCTTTGTAAGTTTTCTGTATTCAAGAATAGGCTTTATAATCGGGTGCAGATCAATCAGGTTTTCAAGCGTTTCCGAATCCGTAGAATATCCCGTTGCACGTTTCTTTCCTGCCGGGAGTGCAAGTTCCTCAAACAGCACAGTGGAGAGCTGCTTCGGACTTGCAATATTGAATTTGTGTCCTGCAAGGTTATGCACTTCTTCTTCATTCTGTGAAATAATCGGCAGAAGTTCTTCTCCGAACTTCGCCAGTGCGTCAACATCAAGCCTTATGCCCTCGTGTTCCATCAAGGATAAAACTCTTGCAATGGGAATTTCTATTTCCAGAAGCACTTTGAGCATACCCTGCCTGCACACTTCCGCAAACAGCTTGTGATTAAGCATTGCAAGCGACAAAATTCCGTCCTGTGACGGCGCAATTGAATATTTTAAGAAAAGCTCGTCCATATCGTAGCTCTTAGCGTTCACGTCAAGCAGATATGCTGCAAGCGTTGTATCAAAAGTCACGTTGTTAAGCTGTATACCTTTTTTTATGCACAGCGCATAAAGTGCTTTTGCGTTGTCGGTGTGCTTTGGCTCGTCATTTTCGAGAACAGTTTTCAGATCGTCAGAAATCGGTTTTCCATTGCGGTATACCGTGATTTCATCGTCTGACAGAGTAATCACCAAGGCGTTATCGTCAAACGGAATTGCAGCTGCCGTTTTCTCATTGGAATTATCTGCTTCAGACGGTGTGCTTTTTGCAATCTGCGGTATATCGGACTGTACAGGCTGAACTGCTTCAAGACCGAGTGGTTTTATGGCGGACGTAATCCCAAGTTCCAGAAGAATGCCCTTGACAACGCCGCTGTTCATCGGCTTTTGGATATAGTCGTCAAGGTTATTGGAAACCGGCACAGTAAGGCAGATTTCACCGAGCGTGTGGGATAACTGTGCAGAGTCTTTGCCTTGTTCAAGCTTGTTTCTTACGGCTTTCGTAAGTTCAAGCGCAGGGAGCTGTTCATAGATTTCGCTGACGGAATGATAATTCTGAATAAGCGAGAGGGCGGTTTTTTCGCCAATTCCCTTAACGCCCGGAATATTGTCTGAGCTGTCGCCCATAAGTGCCTTGACTTCAATCATCTGACGCGGCTCTACACCGTAAACTTCACGGATTTTTTCGGGAGTATAGCGGATATCTTCCTTGTTGGAAGCAAGCCGCACCGTAACACGGTCGTTCACCAGCTGGAAGCTGTCGCGATCTCCTGTCATAATAACGCAGTCGGAATTGTTTTCAGCTGCAACACGGGAGAGCGTGCCTATTATATCGTCTGCTTCGTATCCCTCAAGCTCCAGCACGGGAATACCCATCTCTCGCAGCAGCATACGGATTACAGGCATCTGCGCTGCAAGCTCATCTGGCATTGCGTGACGGCCTGCCTTGTAATCGGAATACATCTTGTGACGGAATGTCGGTGCTTTAAGGTCGAATGCTGCAGCAATGTGGTCGGGGTTTTCTTCTTTCATAAGCTTGAAATATATCCGCAAGAAACCTGTCAAGGCATTTGTCGGAAAACCACTCTTGCTGCTAAGACCTTTTATTCCGTAGAATGCACGGTTCATAATGCTGTTTCCGTCAATAAGCAATAATTTCATAGAATAACCCTGCCTTAATAATTTATTTCTTATCCTTACGGGAAGTTTTCGGCGAAGCGACTGTTCTTATGCCGAGTTTCAGCTTCGGCGGCAGCTTTTTTATAAGCAGCATTGTAAGAAATCCCGTGAACAGTCCGCCAAGCAATGCGCTTGCAAGCAGTATGGGTATGTACCCCAGAACATATTTTGAGCCATAAAGCAGCACAGCAGCCGTCATCTGACCCGCAATATGGAAAACTGCTCCCATTATTGCCGTAAACGGCAGATATTTTTCATCGGAAAGTCCGCTGTCCTTATGTTTCGGAAACACCGTTCTTCCGCAAAGCATAGCCGCCCACGCCGCCACGCCGCCGAACAGCCCGTAGATTATGCTCATAGGCGAGCCTGTCACCAGACCTGCCAGAATGCACCGCAGAACCGTTATCGTCAGAGCGTCAGACGCTTTCCAGCAACCGCCGATATGCAGTACAAATAATATTACAATATTTCCCATTCCGACACGCACTCCTGCAATCGGTACAATAGGAGGAAGCATCGTTTCAAGTGCGGACAAAGCCGCTGCAAAACACACGAACACAGCTGAAAACGCCAGCTTTTTCGCAGTCATTCACATTTCCTTTCCGTTACGCAAAAGTGTTTTCTGAACAAAGGCTTTTGCGTGTTGTTATCAATCTTCAAATGTAAGATCTATGCTCATATTACGCTTGGGCATTTCGATAAACGGAAAAGCCTTGCGAAGTTTTTCGATTTCCTTTTCTGGTTCTGTAACCGATGGACTGAAGTGAGTAAGCCACAATCGTCTTACATTCGCAGAAAGTGCAATCTGTGCCGCTTCGCTCATAAGCATATGCTGCTTTTCAATAGCTTTGCTTAAACTCTCGTCATTATCATACATTCCCTCACAGATGAACAAATCTGCGTTCTGAGCAAAATGCGCAATACGGTCAGTTGGTCTGCTGTCGGTGCAGTAAACGGCCTTGATGCCTTTGCGCTGCGGTCCCATTACCATATCGGGCGTTATAACAGTTTCCTTCAGAGTCACATTTTCGCCGTGCTGAAGCCTGCCCCATAATTCAGGTTCAAGACCAAGCGCACGAGCCTTGTCGGGATTGAATTTTCCTGCTCGTTCAAGCTCGATGGAATACCCATAGCACTCAATGCTGTGGCACACACGAAAAGCCGTTATCTTCAGTCCTGCTATACTAAATAGCTGTTCTTCGCCGCTTATTTCAATGAAATTCAGCTCAAAAGGCAAGTCAGGTGCAATAACACAAAGTAAACGCACAACTTTTCCAATTCCAACAGGACCTATAATTGTCACGGGTCGGGTTCGGCTCTGATTTCCCATTGAGAGGAGCAGTCCCACAAGTCCTGCAATGTGGTCAGCGTGAAAATGCGTGAAGAAAATGCTGTCAATCGGGTTCAGGCTCAGCCCCATTCGTGCAATTTCCGTCTGCGTTCCCTCGCCGCAGTCAACAAGTACGCTTCGTCCGTTGTATCGTACAAGCATAGCGGTCAGGGGGCGTTCAGGCAGCGGAATAGTGCCGCCCGTCCCGGACAGATGTATTTCAAGCATTAAAATTTCTCCTCATCGTCATTACAAATTATATTCCTCAGCTTGTCCGCAAGCAGGCGCATATCGCTTGTAAGCGGAGGCAGCGTTGGCATCTCGTCAGATTGGTTGTCGGGATTTTCAATGTATCCTATTACATCGTCATCAAAGCGTGTGTAATCTGTTCTGCGGATATCACGAGGCTGTATTTCTTCAAGGAACTGTCTGCACAATGCCGCAATGAAAGACGCACACGCCAAAACACCGACTATGCAAAGCATTATTCCGCACGCAGTATACACGGCGTTTTTCCCGTGAACCGCACCCCATACAATAAAGCCTGCTCCCACCGCAAAATCCAGAACAAACAGTAATATTTTCGGCGGCATACTGTTACCTGCCGCAAAAAACGACAACCATGCACATACCAGAGCCGCCAGAGTGATAACAACAGCAGCATTATCCGAGCCGAACACAAGCGAGATACCCGTGCAAAGCAGTGCGGCTGCGCAGTGAACGTAAAAGCAGATGCGGATTACTTTTCGGAATTTGTTGGTTTTCTCACGTCTTGCCGCAACAAAATCCTCGGTGACATTGCTGCCATCGCTGCTGAAATGTATTAAATTTTTTTTGATTTTATTAAACATCTCAGAGAACGCTCCAGTTTAGTTTCAGAATTTTCAGTAATATCAAAGTGTTTCAAGTTCCTTTGCCCAGACTGCGTTTACAGCGTCGCTCGGCATTCTCCAGTCGCCTCTCGGAGAGAGTGCGACAGAACCGATTTTCACCCCGTCGGGCAGACAGCTGCGCTTGAATTGCTGTGAGAAAAATCGTCTGAAATAGGTTTTCAGCCATTTGAGTATAATTTCGTCACTGTATGCGCCGTTAAACGCAATTTTTGCAGCACGGAATATCTTTTTCGGCGAATAGCCCTTGCGCAGCGAATAGTATAAAAAGAAATCGTGCAGCTCATACGGACCTACAAGATCCTCGGTAATCTGCGAGATTTCGCCGTCCTTTGCAGGGAGAAGTTCGGGACTTACGGGAGTGTTGAAAATAGCAAGCAGCACTTCCGTAAGCTGTGGATTTTCGGCAGTTTCGGCATAATACCTGACAATATGACGGACGAGTGTTTTCGGAACAGAGCCGTTCACTCCGTACATGCTCATATGGTCGCCGTTATATGTTGCCCAACCCAGAGCCAATTCCGAAAGGTCGCCTGTGCCGATAACCAAGCCGTTTTCATCGTTTGCTATATCCATAAGAACCTGTGTGCGTTCTCTTGCCTGAGCATTTTCATAAGCAGCGTTGAACACGTCCTCGCTGTGTGAAATATCACGAAGATGAGAACGCACCGTATCGGAAATATTTATGGTTCTGAGCGTCACGCCAAGCAGACTGCACAGTGTTTCTGCGTTGGATTTTGTGCGGTTGGTAGTGCCGAAGCACGGCATAGTCACCGCTATTATATCCGTAAGCGGACGTGAGAGAATGTGTGCCGCTTCAACGCAGACAAGCAGCGCAAGGCAGCTGTCCAGTCCGCCCGATATTCCGACAATCATCGTCTTGCAGTTGGTGTGCTTTACACGTTTTGCAAGAGCGTGCGCCTGCATATCAAGAATTTTTCGGCAGCGGCTGTTCTTTTCGGTTTCAGCCTGCGGCACGAAAGGCATTGGGTCTATCGTGCGCGTAAGAGCTGTTTCGGCGATTTCCATTGTGAAAACAACGTCGGGTGCGGTGCGTTCGGCGCAGAAGGTGGTATTGCGCAGCCGTTCGCCGTAAAGTGCGGCAACATCTATTTCTGTAACTGAAAGTCCCGTGGTGTACAGTCCGCTGTCAGACAGCAGTACTCCGTTCTCGGCAATAATGCGCTGTCCGCCGAAAACAAGGTCGGTCGTGGACTCGCCCTCGCCTGCGCCTGCGAAAATATAGCCGCAGATAAGGCGTGCAGACTGTCCCTTGACAAGCGACATACGGTAGTCGTCCTTGCCAACCAGTTCATTTGAAGCGGAAAGATTTGCGATTATCACAGCACCCGACAAAGCGGCATTTGTGCTTGGCGGCAGCGGACTCCACATATCCTCGCACACCTCAGCCGAAAAGCACAGTTCGGGCATATTTTCGCACCCGAAAGTAAGTCCTGCACCGAACGGCACGCTATTTCCGAAAAGTGTAACAGTTGTCTTTTCGGAAGGCGCAGCCTCAAACCAACGCTGTTCGTAAAATTCGTTGTAGTTCGGGAGAAATTTCTTCGGTATAACGCCCAGCACTCTGCCGTTCTGCATTACAACGGCGCAGTTATACAGTTTCCCGAAAAACGAAAGCGGACACCCCATCGCCACAAGCATATCAGAACCGACGCTTGCCGCTGCGATATCGGAAAGCGATTTTTCCGCAGCTTTAATCAGTGTGCTTTGGAAGAATAAGTCCTCACAGGTATACCCCGTAACGCACAGTTCTGGGAACGCAAGTACTTTAACGCCTTTTTCATCAGCCGCAGCCATGAGCGCAATTATATTCTTTGTGTTATATTCACAGTCTGCAACGCGAATTTCGGGTGTTGCAGCAGCGCATTTTACAAATCCATCAGTCATAGCAATCTCCATTCCTTTTATTTGAAGTTACATTATCAACTAAGACATACACATCTTATTATAAACCTTTTCAACAAAAAATTCAAGTAGGTTGAAGAAAAAACGCATGTTTTCTGCGGCAAAGCTGCGGACAGATTTTGATTCTGCCCTTGCATAACGGTGAGGATAAAGAACGCTGCTTGTACAGGCTGCGGAGTCTGTGACGTGCTGTCGGCGTTTTTTTACAATCAGCGTTCTTATGCAACATTTTTTGCGGTGTTGCCTTAAGGCAACACCGCACAATTAACGGTTTTTGCCTTTGCCGCACGCTTGCTTGCATATTTTCCGTCATCTTGCACAAATTTTATTTGAATGCATTATGCGCTATGCACAAAAAAGCTGCGTCAGCCTTACTGCATAAAATTTGCACAATCTGCCAAAAAATCTGACAGTGCATCGTACGACAATAATTATGCGGTGTTGCCTTAAATAAATTTTTCCAAAGACCTTGAAATAATTTTATGATAATGGTATAATTGTAGTAAGCGTATGGAAAAGCTTTTTGGAATGCAAAGCCGTTGCGTTGTATTCCTGTATTGCTGTAGGAGGGAAAATATGGAATTTGTCAGCGAACGAACAGCCTATGCGATGATTTCCGATCTTATTGTCAAAGCAGGCGTTTCGTTATTCAATGCAGTTAAATATATCTACATGGTCGCAGATAAGGATTTTTACAACATAAGTGTAAAGGATATATTCAAGATAACGCTAAAAAATATTTCTGATACCACTGCACTGAGCAATACAGGTATAAGAATTGATAAGGAACGCTGCAAAGAGATGAGCAGTCCCGAATATGAGCGTGTCTTGTCGCTTATGGTGTATTCTTTTGCTGTGCGCCTGCCCGAACTGAAAAATATCAGGACTCGCGGAGGCGTACTTAACGACAAGCAGATAAAAGCAATATACGATATGGTCGTTCAAAAAGGCGCAGGCAATTACGAAAACGTGATAGCCGACGATTTTGAAGAAATCCGCAGAATGGTAAAGATGGGGCGTGCGGTTCCTGCTTATGACGCAGAATGGTTCAAGGGATATATCTACGGTTATGTTCCCGCACTTGCGAGCGTTACTAACAAGAATTTGTTTTTGCTGGGAAGTTGTGATATTCTTTTCACGCTGTTTTATTCTTCGCTTGAAGAAGAACTTGAACGTCTGCTCAATTCACTGTCGGCTCAAGGATAATAAAAAAGGAGGATACTGTTATGGCTAAAGTTAAAATCTGTGCGGACAGCGTGTGCGATTTGTCCGATGAACTGAAAAAACGCTATGAAATTGACGTAATTCCACTTTATGTAAGGTGCGGTGACCTCACACTGAAAGACGGTTCGGAGATTACGCAAAAAGATGTTTTTGCACATTATCGTTCTACCGGAAAGCTTTGCTCTACCGCCGCTGTAAACATTGCGGATTTCGCAGAATTTTACAAGGAACATCTCAAAGACAACGACGAACTGATTATCATCACGATAAGCTCGGATTTTTCTTCAACCTATCAGAACGCCTGCATAGCAGCGGAAGATTATCCAAATGTCCGCGTGGTTGACAGCCGCAATCTCTCCACGGGCGAGGGTTTTGTAGCAGTGTCGGCTGCAAAGCTGGCGGCGCAGGGGTTATCCGCTGATGAAATAGTTGCAAGGCTGGAGGATATCATTCCCAGAGTTGACGCTTCTTTCTTTGTGGCTAATGTCGAATATCTCCACAAGGGTGGAAGATGTTCTTCAATTGCTGCGCTTGGTGCAAATCTTCTGAAGCTAAAACCCTGTATTGAGGTTCATGACGGCAAGATGAAGGTCGTAAAGAAATACCGCGGCAGCATTGAAAAAACTATCGTCGACTATGTAAGGGACAGGCTTTCGGGTGTGGAGGTTGACGAGGATTTGGTTTTTGTAACTCACACAACGTCGCAATTATATGCGGCACAGGCTGTTGAAGAAGTCAAAAAGTATCAGCAGTTCAAAGAAATAGTTGTCACTGACGCTGGCTGTACTGTTGCTTCACATTGCGGTGAGGATACTCTGGGCGTACTGTTTATAAGAAAATAATAATCGGAGAGTATAGTAATGAGCGAAATCAGAGATGAAAAACTGTGGGAAAGCGGCACAAGAAAGATTGAATGGGTAAAGCGCAATATGCCGCTTCTCAACGGAATAGAAAAAGAATTTGCGGAAAACAAGCCTTTCGCAGGACTTAAGGTTGCGCTGTCCGTGCATCTTGAAGCAAAGACTGCATATCTGTGCAAGGTTCTTGCGGCAGGCGGAGCAGAAATGTATGTCACGGGTTCAAATCCGTTGTCTACTCAGGACGATGTGGCGGCGGCACTGGTTCACGATGGACTGAACGTGTTTGCGTGGTACAATTCCAACGAAGAGGAATACCACCGTCATATCAGCGCCGTTATCGACGCTGCACCCAACATCATTATTGACGACGGCGGCGACCTTGTAAACCTTATACACAACGAACGCACCGACCTTATTCCAAACGTGCTTGGCGGCTGCGAAGAAACCACGACAGGCATCATACGGCTTCAGGCAATGGATAAAGCAGGCGCATTGAAGTTCCCGATGGTGCTTGTGAATGACGCAGACTGTAAGCACCTGTTCGACAACCGCTACGGCACAGGTCAGTCGGTCTGGGACGGCGTCAACAGAACCACCAACCTCATAGTTGCAGGAAAGAACGTTGTTGTTGCGGGTTATGGCTGGTGCGGCAAGGGCGTTGCAATGCGTGCAAAGGGTCTGGGCGCAGAGGTTATAGTTACTGAAATCGACCCGATAAAGGCAATGGAAGCAGTAATGGACGGCTTTAAGGTGATGCCTATGCGTGAAGCGGCGAAAGTCGGCGATTTCTTCGTGACGGTTACAGGCTGTGCGGACGTAATCGGCGAGGAAGCGTTCATGAATATGAAAGACGGCGCAATCTGCTGCAACGCAGGTCACTTTGACGTGGAAGTCAATATGGCAAAGCTGCGTGAGATCGCTGTTGACAGCTATAATGCGCGCAACAATATTATGGGATACAAGCTTGCAAACGGCAATACCG
>CAZTRH010000019.1:32297-32579 GCA_964616605.1 uncultured Ruminococcus sp. | reverse complement strand
CCAGAACAAATACAAAATATGGCAAGGCAAGAATGGTAAGTGGTACACCTATTTACCAGACGAAACAAAGAAATCTGGAAGAGTACAGCGTGAGCGAAACACCAGAAAAGAGGTCGAAGATATAGCTGTTGCGTATTGGCGAGAACAAGCAGAGAACCCAACGATTAAAGAAGTTTTTGAGGAATGGCGAAAATATCAACTGGTGAACGAGAAAATTTCGAAGGCAACCGATACTTACAACGTTCAATTGTTTGAAAAACATTTTACAGAATTTGGCAAAAA
>CAZTRH010000019.1:0-32287 GCA_964616605.1 uncultured Ruminococcus sp. | reverse complement strand
ATCAAAGTTTATCGAAATGGAAGTTCCGAAATATCAATTGAAATCAAGAAGATTGCAGGCACTCAAAACGCTTGCCAAACAGATTCTTTCGTATGCCAGACGCGAGGAATACACCACGATAAGCGTAGAAGCAGCAATAAATGACGTGAATGTATCAAAACGTGAGTTAGCAAAAAGCACCAAAACAGACAAAGATAAGGTACTTACAACACAAGAATACATGGACTTGATGCAGTATTTGACGCAAAACAGAGATATTCACAACATAGGTTTGCTGCTGATATGTTTAACTGGTATGCGTATTGGTGAAGTCGTAGCTTTGAAATCAGAAGACATAGGCGAAAACTATATTTATGTGAGACGAACAGAAAGCAGATACTACGACGAAGATTTGAAGAAATGGATATATGAGGTAAAAGATGCACCAAAAACAGACGCAGGGATACGAATGATACCGATTACAACTAAATATAGATGGATTATCACAGTGTTAAAAAACCTAAATCCTTTTAACGCAAATGATGGATATTTATTTGTAAAAGATGGTAAGCGTATGCACACCGAATGTTTCAGAAAGCGACTGTACAGAGTGTGTGGATATATCGAGATCCCTAGACGTTCACCACACGCTATTAGAATGACTTTTGCAACAAATTGCAGAAATAATGGTATAGATGAACGAACTTTGCTGTCGTTTATGGGACATACAGATATCACAACGACAGAAACTTATTATCACAAAGATATCAAGACTATTCCGGAAAAAACAACAGAGATTGATAGAATGTTTGGGTGCGTTTTGGCATAAAAAAAACCAACCATAAACCCTCTGATTGGTTTTTTGATTGGTTCTTGATTGGGTGATATTACTGAACCTATCACAAATCCAGTAAAATCAAGGCTTTTGCCCCTGCCAAGGAATCGAAGCGACGGGATTCGAACCCACGACCTCTGCGTCCCGAACGCAGCGCTCTACCAAACTGAGCCACATCTCGATACCGTTTAATATTATATCACATTTCTTCCAAAAAATCAAGTACTTTTTTAAGAAACATAAAAAAAAGCTTAATCAACCCACTGAAACAGCCACGCACACTATCCCAGACCAACGGGATAATATGCGCGGCTGTAATTTTCAGCCGGATAGAACACAAACCTGCTTAAACTCTAATCAATATTCAGACAGTGCAGTAATTAAATTTTGAACCGCAGGCACATATTCCTGCATTGACGATCTCACACCGTTCAGAAGGTTGATATTCAGTGAGCCGCGCTTGAACGCATCACAAAAATATTCCCAGTCATGCGCAACGTCAATGCGTGCATAGTCAGCTATATCAAACAATTCCTTCAAATCCTTGTCAGAGTCAATTTCCTCAGCATAAGCCTCACTATACTGCTCAAACAAAGCGTCATAAGCTGTCATGATAACTTCAAGTTCTGTGTAGTCCATCTTCGTAATAGCTTCAATATCTACCATCGGGAACAGACTTTCCTCTTCCCCGTTCGCAATTATCTCAGCCTCAATTTCCATGAATCTGTCATAGAGTGCCCAATACTCATCAGAAAGTTGTGCAAGCAGTTCCTGCTCCTTGATGTTTGCCTCGTCATCGGGGTCTTCCTCATCGGGGTCTTCCTCATCGGGGTCTTCCTCATCGGGCGTCTGCACATCATCGGGAACTTCAGCAGTAACTTTCGTATACAACGCTGAATAATCGCCTACAAGCTTTGAAATCTTCTCTGCTACAGCAACGTCCTCCGCCGTAAGTCCCTGTGTATATCCCACAAGAATTTCAATATCTTCTGCTATAAATTCTCCCAGAGTTTCTCTGCTAAGCGGTTCATCTGTGGGTCTTGAGGAATTGCTGAACGGGTTTTCAAATTCGGGCATTTCTCCGAATATATCGTCATACTTGTTAAAGAAAGGCAGAATTTCCTTGTCGTAAACCTCTCCGAACTCATCAAAATATGCCTTCAAAGCCTCTGTATCAAAATCTCCGTCAGACGAATCTGTAATCATTGAAGTCATATCAATAACGTCAGTCGGGATTTCGGGCGTTCTGCTATCCTTTACGGCTATTTCGGAATTTAACGACAGCGAGCCAAAGCTTGCAACGTCAAACGTAATACCGGAGTTTGCCGCGCTTCCAGAAACGCTCTGTGAAAATGTAAGTGTTGCACCGTTTATAGCAGCAAGCGAGCCTGCTCCGAGCTGATCCTCAAAGCTATCGGGCATTTCCATTTTAAGAACATATGTTCCTACCGCAATAGGCTGTCCGCAGAACTGCTCTGTCTTTACGCCATCATATTTTACAGAAAATCTGATCTGACCGTCTTCTCCTGTCGCAGAAACATCAATTACACCGTCAGTTTCAGACGTGCTTTCACAGAGAATTGTAACAACATTCTCGTCATACTCTATCTCAACAGCTGTTGTGCTTCCGTTAACAGTGTATCCGAAATCAGATTCAGAATCACTACCGATCGCTGCGAACTTCTTGGCAAGAACATTGCCGTTCTTGTCGATTATGTTTGTTATTACAAGCTTATCATCGGAATTTGCCTCAAACGAAACTGATTCCATAACGGAATTTTTGTATTCTTCAACGGTAGTTTCAAAGCCTGCCTGATTGAGATAATTTACATATGCCGTTGCCAGATAATCATCGTTGACTATAACCGCTGCAATATCCGAAAACAGCTTTTCAAGAGCCTCGCCTTTAAACTCTGCTGTAATAGCCTTGCCCTCAACCGTAAAGCCTGCAATCTCAGCAGAAGCGTCCTCCATCTCAATAGAAGCCGACTTGTAATTTTCAAGATAAACTTCAATTACCTTTGCAATAATGCGGTCAACTTCGTTCTTGTCAAGTGAAAGAACAGCATTCTCGAAAGAAACGCTGCTGTCGGATTTCGGCAGCTTAATAAGCATTGCCTTATCCGAAACAAACGGCAGCGCAATGTACATTTCATTGTTATCTGCCATAACAACACGGCAGTCAACGTTCAAAGTATCAATCTTCGCCGATACCGTTGTATCAAACGCATTTTCACCTGCTGTAATATCGTATGTAAGCTCCATACCATTTATGAGCGATACAATATCGTCCACAGGTACATAGCTGCCGAACATGGATTTAAGCGAGTCGCCTGCTTCTGCTTCAGCTGAAATCTTCATTTCGACACTGTTTGTTCCATACGATTTCATATAAGTCTGATTAAGCCACGAAACATAGGCACCAAGATCAACGCTTCCGTAGCCGCCGACCGATGCGCCATCAGACGAAATCATATCCATCATCGGCACAGCAGAATCATCATAAATTCCTACAAAAGAACCGTCAGCCGACCCGATAGAGCCACCGGATATCGACGTCATTGCAGAAAAGGCATTAGAAAGGGTTTCAACACTCTTTACAACAGCTTCAGTATCAATCTTTTCAGCTGCCTGACCGATAGACTGGCTTTCAACCATTACAGCATACTTTTCCTTGCCGAGAATAGTTGACAGGAAAGCCGCTTTATTAGTAAAGAAGAATACTCCTGCCGCAATCGCAGCAGCACCCACTACCGAGCCTGCGATGATCGCAATTTTTTTACCGACACTCTTTTTCTTAACAGGCTTTAAATTGTTGTAATCCACAGTCGGCGCAGGTATAGCCGATGTCGGCTGAACGCCTGACTGCATATTGCCGCCTGCCATAACAGGCACAGCATTCACAGTGTTATCAGCATTTTTTGCAGCAGTCAAAACACCTGTATTTCCGCTGTTTCCCATTACACTTGTTCCGTAATTCACAGGGTTTACAGGCTGCGCTGTCTGTGGAACGCTTCCGGGAGATGTCGCAGACATCGTAGAGGACACAGACGGACCTGCGCTTACAGGCGGTACGGAAACAGTGGACGGTCCGCTTACAAAAGTATCATTCATTTCGGGGATAGAGCCTACCTCAGGAATTGCGCCCATTTCGGGAATAAAACCGTCCTCAACCGTTTCGACAGGTTCAGCAGGCTTTATCGGCTCGACAGACGGAACAGATGGCTGAACCGATTGAACCGATTGAACAGGCTGAACTGCGGGAACGCTTTGAGAGAGCGGAACAGCCTCAGCCTTTACAGGCTGGATAAGCTCGCTTGCCTCAGCGCTGACAGGAGATACAGCCTCCATCATTCCGCTGCCTGACGAAGCAGTGGGAGTGGAAACAGACGGCGTCACAGGCTTGAGCATACTCACGCCCTTTACAGCCTTTCCTCCGCACACAGAACAAAACTTCGCACCATCGGGAAGTTCCAGTCCGCACTCACCGCATATATTCTTTTCAGTGCCGACAGCACTATCTTCTGTTTTTGTTTCTTCAGGTGTATATGCCGCACCACAATTCGGGCAAAATCTAGCATTATCAGGCATTTCATTGCCGCAGCCATTACATCTCAACATACTATTTCCTTTCAGCAGCACCCATTAAATTCGAAATCAACCAATCAATCAAGGGCATAAACGGGCTTATAACCATTATAATAAATTTTTTGTTTTTCGTCAATACCCCAGTTCACAATTTTTTTATCCTGTAAACGATTTTTTTGTGCAAATCACACATAAAGTCATTAAAAGACTGTTTATTGTACCTCGGTCTTACTGCCAGCCCTCACATCTGCAGTATTCTCCTTAGAGATTTTTCAATTTCTGTAAAAAAAACAAGGCTGCAAGCGCAGCCTTGAATTACTTCTTATCCGTTTCCTTCGGAAATAACAAACACATCAACTATGTGGCTTCCCCACTTGCAGGCATCACCGTAGCTTGCGGTAAACAAGTCTATCATCGAATAACCTTCCATCATGCCCGAACCCGTATCAGCAGCTATTGCATAACCATAGACATACTTTCTGTCCGTAGATACTATATAAAGTTCGCTGCCATAAGGAATAACATTAGGGTTTACAGCAACCGTTCCGACAACAGCATATCTTCCGCTTGCGGTTTTTGCGCCTGAATAAGCAGAATAAGCCGTGGATTTTCCTGTAATCACTCTTGTATAGCTTTCGGGAATACCGTTCACCAACTTAAGTTCAGTCGGGTCGTCCATCTTTGCATAAGGCACTGCACAGGCTGTTCCGCGTTCGATAATCTTTGCAACAGGCTCGGTGACAATCTCATCAGATACAAGAATTGAATTATCAAGAACACCGTTGACATAAATATCATCATAAACCGCACGACTAAGACCTTCGCTGCCCTCCTGAAGTACTGTTTCTGCGCCAATTTTCTTGTTGGAGTTATCGACATATTCAATCTCAAACTCAATCGCCGTTTCCTCGCATCTCTCAACGCGGCTCACTCTTGTAACCACAATTTCCATTCCGGCGTGTACAGCTGCGCTAAGCGAGTAGTTTACACGGTCATAAGCTCCGAGTCTAATTTCTGCGTTTTCAAGAACGCTGCCGACTGTTCCGTCTGTAACGAAAACAACATTTTCCTCTCCATCGGCTTTAATATTTACTGAAAACGCACGGGTAATGGTAATATAACGTGAGTTGTTCTCATCGCTGCTTTCCGTCACCTTGTCGTAGTCGCCGATTTCGTAATCTTCAGCGGCGAGTATTGCATAAACATCGGTTTCGTTTGTTCTTATCTCACGGGTTTCGGTGCCATCTGTAATGAAAACGCTGTCCTTGAGGTAAAGGAAGCCCGTAAGCAGTGCAATTGTAAGCACAAATGCCACCATCACTATCAATTTCATAAAATGGTTCTTAAGGGTTAATTTCATAAAATCTCCGTTTCTTTGCAGAGGGTTTTGAGCTCTCTTCAGCTGTAACGGCTTTGATGCAGTATTCTGCCGGCTCTGCCGTTTTGTCCTTTGGAACAGACTTTCTCTGTACCCTTCGATTTTTGCGCAATTATATGTCTGTCTGCGCTTATTTTCCCTCGTCCTGAATATTATAAACGATTGTTTCGTAAATGTCAAACGAAAAAATCCTGTTGAATTTGTGCAAAACTCACAACGAAATTTTGTAACCTTTTTGTAACCTTTTTAAAAAACCGCCAGATTTTGGAAATACCTGTAAAAATACGGAATTCATTTTGTAAAATGTGCTGAAAGTTAAAACTACATTTTCATGTGCAATATAAACAATCTTTTTTAATTGTTATTTGCTGTTTTGTTGATAATACCAGATATTTTTGTGAAAATAAGCTTTTTCTTTTCACTAGAAACAGCATAGCAATCGCAAAAAAAGATTTTCCAAAAGCCAATTCACATCATTTCCAATTTCCTTTATAAGCAAACACCGCTGCGGAAATCCGCAGCGGTCTCGGGATATGCAATTACTTTACAACATATTCGTTGATGCTCTCAATAAAATCTCCTGCCTCGCTGGGATCAGCATGAATATTAAGGTCAAGCTGCTTTGTCAGGTCAAGGCTGTAAATTCCCATAATGGACTTTGCGTCAACCACATATCTTCCCGAAACGATGTCAATTTCATACTTGCAAGCACTTGCAAGAGCAACAAATTCGTTTACCTGTCTGATTGAGTTAAGGCTGATTTTGCACTGTGTCATAATTCATTCTCCTTTTCAACTTTTCCGCAGCATTATGCTGTCTTCTATCCTTTGTTCCTTTGTGGGCGTCTGATTTTTTCAGCAGGATTAAGCCAGACACACTTTTTTTCCGTGACTGCTCACAGAAACAACCCCACTTTTTTATTTCCCACATAGCGGCGCTTTTTGCACCCCTCTATAAATAATATAACAATATTTTTCAAAATAGTCAATAGGTTATTGCAAAATTCGGAAATTTAAAGTATAATATAAGAATAGGGCAATCGGTCTTTGTTGAAATTGACTATAATTTAACAATCTTTTTCGACAACTCACCCGCCTCTTTGCATATTGGCAAAATCAACAACCATAGTTGTTGCGCAGATGCGAAGAAATTCCGATTACCATTATTCCGATCTGAACACTTATTTCAAGAATAAACCGAGGTGAAAAAATGACCTTCAGAATATATACTCTCGGCTGTAAACTGAACTGCTGTGACAGTGCGGGAATAGAAGCCGCTCTTATCGCAGACGGTTATTCTCCTGCAAAAGACTCTCCGCCCGATGTGTTCATCGTAAACTCCTGTGCGGTAACGTCTACGGCGGTTACGAAATCACGTCACGCACTATCCCGTGCCAAAAAGGAAAATCCCGACTGCATTACGGTGCTTTGCGGCTGCTTTCCTCAGAGCTATCCCGAAGAAGCAGGCTTAAAGACAACAGCCGACATAGTACTCGGCAACTCCAATAAAAGCAGTATATGCGAAATACTTCGGGATTATCTCCACCGTCCCGTCAAAACCGTAAAAGTCTTGCCGATGACAAGAGAATACGATGAAAACGCTGCTGCTCCCGACGAGGACAGAACCCGTGCATTCATCAAAGCGCAGGACGGCTGCAACCGCTTCTGCACTTATTGTATTATCCCGAAAGCCCGCGGACGTGTGCGTTCTCTGCCGATTGACTCTCTTGAAAAGCAATGTGCAGACTGCGTTCGCGACGGTCACAAGGAAATAGTTCTCACGGGAATAAATCTCGGCTGTTACGGTCAGGATCTGGGGCTTACACTGTCAGACGCTGTAAAAGCTGCCGCACAAAGCGGAGTCGAGCGCTTGAGATTAAGTTCTCTTGAACCTGAGCTTGTGACGGACGAGCTTATCAGCGCACTGAAAAGCACACCGTCACTGTGTCCGCATTTTCACTTGTCGCTGCAATCGGGAAGTACAGCTGTTCTGAAACGAATGGCGAGAATGTACACCGCCGAACAGTATCGTGAAGTAGTGGATAAACTGCGCTGCGCTTTCCCCGAATGTTCCATAACTACCGATATAATAGCAGGCTTCCCCGAAGAAACGGACGAGGAGTTTGCAGAAACTGTGACTTTTGCAAAAGAAATCGGCTTTGCAAAAATCCACGTTTTTCCGTATTCACGGCGCGAGGGGACGGTTGCGGCAGAAATGCGGCAGCTCCCACCTGTTATCCGTTCGCAGCGAGTAAATTTACTGAGCGGTACAGCCAAAGAACTGGAGCTTGCTTATTTCAGACAGCAAGTCGGAAAAATCCGCTCGGTGCTTATTGAAAAGCCGCAGTCGGACGATTATTCCCACGGCTTTACCGAAAATTATGTTCCCGTAAGGATATACGGCGCAAAAATCCCACGTCACACCTTAGTAAAAGTGATTATTTCGGGATTCCGTGAGGACTACTGCACCGGCAGAATTATTGAATAAGCAGTCATATTTACGACTGCTGAAAATCATGTTATCCAATATTATTTATATATAAGGAGAAAAGCAAAATGGTTTATCGCATTTATGTTGAGAAAAGAAAACTTTTCAGAGTTGAAGCGGCGGCGGCACTCGCCGACCTGCGTTCATCGCTCGGTATCACCGATATTGCCGATGTCCGCATCATCAACCGCTACGATGTCGAGGGTATGTCAAAGGAAGATTTTGATAAATCTGTTCCGAATGTATTTTCGGAGTCGCCTGTTGACGTAACCTACACCGCAATGCCCGAACTTTCCGCTTGCGACCGTATATTCGCAGTGGAGAGCCTGCCCGGTCAGTTCGACCAGAGAGCCGACAGCGCAGCGCAATGTATACAGATGCTGTTCCAGTGCGAGCGTCCGCTTGTGCGCTACGCAAAGCTGTATGTCGTTTCGGGTAAGAACGGCGCAGTTTCCGACGAAGAAATGGAGCGCATCAAGCATTACTTTATCAATGCGGTTGAGGCTCGTGAATGCGGTCTTGAAGAAAAATCCACTCTTAAAGTAAACTACGACATTCCCACGTCCGTTGAAACGCTTGACGGCTTTATCGACAAGTCGGACGAAGAGCTTGCACAGTTTATCAAGCAGTACGGACTTGCAATGGATCTTGACGACATCAAATTCTGCCGCGCATATTTCCAACAGGAAAAGCGCAATCCCACAATTACCGAAATCCGTATGATAGACACCTACTGGAGCGACCATTGCCGCCACACCACATTCGGTACTATCATCGACAAGGCAGACATCGAGGCTTCATATGTAAAGGATACTTATAATAAATATCAGCTTCATCGTGTTGACCTCGGACGTTCCGAAAAGCCTTTCTGTCTTATGGAAATCGCAACTCTTGCCGCACGCAAGCTGAAGAAAGACGGACTGCTCAAAGACCTCGACGAGAGCGAGGAAATAAACGCCTGCTCCGTTAAAATTACCGTTGACGTAGACGGCAAGGACGAAGACTGGGTGCTGATGTTCAAGAACGAAACTCACAACCACCCCACCGAAATCGAACCGTTCGGCGGTGCGGCAACCTGTCTTGGCGGTGCAATCCGCGATCCGCTGTCGGGACGTTCCTATGTATATCAGGCAATGCGTGTAACAGGCGCTTCGGATCCCCTGCTCCCATTCGACAAGACTCTCCCCGGAAAACTGCCGCCCAAGAAGATTACCACCACTGCGGCAGCAGGCTATTCTTCCTACGGAAATCAGATAGGACTTGCAACAGGTCACGTTTCCGAGCTTTACCACAAGGGTTATATGGCTAAGCGTATGGAAATCGGTGCTGTTGTCGGTGCTGCTCCGGCGGCTAATATCCGCCGTGAGCGTCCTGCACCGGGCGATGTAATTATCCTCCTCGGCGGTCGCACAGGCCGTGACGGCTGCGGCGGTGCAACAGGCTCTTCAAAGGCACACTCTGTACAGTCGCTGGACTCCTGCGGCGCAGAGGTTCAGAAGGGTAACGCTCCCGAAGAAAGAAAACTTCAGCGTCTGTTCAGAAACCCCGAAGCTACAACTCTCATCAAACGCTGCAACGACTTTGGTGCAGGCGGCGTTTCCGTTGCAATAGGCGAGCTTGCAGACGGTCTTGATATCGACCTTAACGCAGTTCCTAAGAAGTATGACGGTCTTGACGGCACAGAGCTTGCAATCTCCGAGTCGCAGGAACGTATGGCGGTTGTTGTTGCAGCACAGGACGCTGACGCATTCCGCAAGCTTGCTTCCAAGGAGAACCTCGAAAGCACAATCGTTGCCGTTGTAAAGGCAGAACCCCGTCTTACAATGAGTTGGAACGGAAAGAACATCGTTGATATCTCCCGTGAGTTCTTAAACTCCAACGGTGCTGAAAAGCACACAACGGTATCCGTGCCTGCAGCTTCTGTTTCTTATTCGACAAACAGAAAAAATACTGCCGCTGACTGGGAGAGCCTTGTAGGTGATCTCAACGTTTGCTCACAGCGTGGATTGGTTCAGCGTTTCGACTCGACTATCGGCGCAGGCACAGTGCTTATGCCGTTCTCGGGACGTTATCAGCAGACTCCCGTTCAAGCTATGGCGGCTAAAATCCCCGTGCTTAAGGGCAATACCACAACAGCTTCTGTAATGTCGTGGGGCTTCAACCCCACTGTATCGGAGCAGTCGCCTTATCACGGCGCAATGTGCGCAGTAGTTGAAAGCGTTGCAAAGGTAGTAGCAGCAGGCGGCGCATACGACAAGTGCAGACTTACGTTCCAGGAATATTTTGAAAGAACCAACAACAATCCCGCTCGTTGGGGCAAACCGTTCTCCGCTCTGCTCGGTGCATACGAGGCACAGCTGGGACTGGGACTTCCCGCAATCGGCGGCAAGGACTCTATGAGCGGAACATTTGAGGATATTGACGTTCCTCCAACGCTCGTTTCGTTCGCAATCTGCACGGCAAAGGCTGACAAGATTATATCCGCTGAGTTCAAGGCTCCTTACAGCAAGCTCGGCTTTATCTCTCCTAAGTACACCGCAGACGGACTGCCCGACCTTGAAGATGTAAAGCGTGTTTTCAAGGTTGTAGAAGAACTTATCCAAAGCCAAAAGGCACTCTCCGTATGGAGCATTGCAAACGGTGGTGCGGCTGAGGGTATCTTCAAGATGGCTCTCGGAAACCACGTCGGCGCAAAGATTGAAAATATGTCCGATGAAGAGCTGTTCAATCCGATCTACGGCGGATTTGTCCTCGAACTGGATAACGCAGACGGAATTGACAGCACCGTGCGCCTTATCGGTGAAACTATTCCCGAATATGAAATCCATTGCGGCGATGTAAAACTTGATATTGCTAATCTTGAAAGCAAGTGGAACGGCGTTCTTGAGCCCGTATTCAAGCAGAACACTTCCTACGCACCCGCTCCCGAAAAAATCACTTCCAACAAGGCTTGCGAGCTGTTTACAACGCACATTTCTCCGAAACTCGCAACTCCCAAGGTCCTTATCCCCGTATTCCCCGGCACAAATTGCGAATACGACACCGCCCGTGCATTTGAAAAATACGGTGCCGAAGCTGATATATTTGTTATCCGCAATCTCACTGCCGCTGACATCGAGCAGAGCGTAACCGAATTTGCAAAGCGCATTGACAAGTCGCAGATTATCGCAATCCCCGGCGGCTTCTCAGGCGGTGACGAACCCGAAGGCTCTGCAAAATTCATCAACGCATTCTTCCGTAATCCAAAGGTAACAGAGGGCGTAGAGAATATGCTCCACCAGCGCGACGGACTGATGATTGGTATCTGCAACGGCTTCCAGGCGCTTATCAAGCTTGGTCTTGTGCCGTATGGTCACATTGTGCCGATGACTGAAAACTCTCCGACTCTCACCTATAACGAAATCGGCCGTCACCAGTCGCAGCTTGTTTACACAAGAATATGCACCACCAATTCCCCGTGGCTTGCTAACTGCAAGGTAGGCGATATCCATGCTATTCCGATTTCTCACGGTGAGGGAAGATTTGTCGCTCACGGCGATGAGCTGAGAAAGCTTATCGACAACGGACAGGTTGCTATGCAGTATGTTGACCTCAAGGGCGAGCCTACCATGGACTGCGCATTCAACCCGAACGGCTCTATGTGTGCTATCGAAGGTATCATCTCTCCCGATGGACGTGTACTCGGAAAGATGGGACACACCGAACGTCTTACAGACTTCACTGCTGTAAATGTAGACGGCAACAAGGAACAGCTGCTGTTCAAGAGCGGTGTTGAATACTTCAAGTAATCCAAAAGCTGATTTTTTTCAACAATTCAACATTAAAAACCCCGCGTCAGATGACGCGGGGTCAGTTTGTCTACAATCTTTTAATAAAAATAGGTTATTTATTTTTTCAAAGTTTCCCACCAAGCACCAATATCATAGCAAATCTACTGTTTTTAAAAGCGTACACCGAGGAAAACTCATAAGGTAAAATTTTTGTATGCTTTTGATATGCATTTTTGATTTTCAGAACAGCCCGTGATTATACTTTATCTGACCGTAAATAATAAATCCCAGACCTACCGCAAAAAGGGGAATAATTACATATGCTGTCAGCGACTCGTTCCATAATGTGACTAAAAAGGCTAAGATAAGTGCTGCTCCTATAATCAGCGTTCCCGTTCCAACAGCTTTTCCGTATTGCGGAATATCTTCCTGTTTTCTTTTCTTCGGTTATAGGAATGTATCGTGCTTACATTTCCGCTTATATTTACAATACCAAGCACACATATAAATATTCCCAATATCAGCATCGCAATATTTTCCATATCCGCCTCCTGATAACAATTAACACATATATCACTAATTATCTGACAAGCACCGACAATGCCGCAGGTTTTAATATTCCTTCTGTTTTAAGATACGATATCAGTTTATCAGCGGTTTCGCGGCTCTGGCACAACACTCTGCTTATTACAGAAGCAAATCCCCATAGCGACTCGTTCTCATCAAACTGTGCATTGTAATTATCTGCAAGGTTTAACGAAACGCTTTCGCCCTGCTTTGACGCTGTGGATATCGCATTCAGTCTGATTGCTGCGAACGCCGTCATAAACAAAGCATAGTTTTCAAATATGGAATACTTCTCCGAATAGAACGGCACCGACAACTCCATAAGCAAATTCAGTGCAAAATTGCGAAGAACAAAATCATGCTCCTTCAGATACTCTGCAAGATTATACTCGCCTTTTTTATAAAGTTCCATATCATAACCGCCGTTTTCATCTCTCAGAAAATCAAGCGTATTGTTTCCGACAAGTCCCATCATTTCTCCAAGTACGACAAGCTTTCCCTCCGAATTTGCCGCTATATCGTCAATGCCACGGAACGCTGTTTTTGTCGAAAACTGCGTTTTCAGCTGCGGTATAAGCTGTGGTATAATTCCCTGCTGCTTATCCTCGACAACTTTCGTAAACATTTCAGCAATAAACGCTCCTCTTGTGAGTGCCTGCTCCAAAGGCATCTTTTTATCGGAAATCATTGAATAGAACATCTCAAATAAATCTATGCGATAAAAATATTCGGGATATGCCTTCAGCGTTTCATTGCTGTCACGCAATACACCATTTACCTGTGCATTATTCTTCACTTCAACATTAACAAGATTCATTGCCTTGCTGTCAGATGCAAGCCGCTTTGAAACTTCGGGACAAGAAAGCCGACAGCTTCTGTAAACAGTACTGAGCTTCTTATTATGTGCGTCAAATACCATACGCCCTCTGCGGGGAAATTCACGACAGGTTTTTGAAAGGTAATCCTCTCCAAGTTCCTTTTGCACAATACACAGATTGTCTTCCGTAAGGAATGGACAGCGCAGTCCATCTCCCAGTATGACACGATTGTTTGCACCGCTGCTGTCTGTTTTTTCAAAGCTGCTTTCCATAAGCGATTTAAGAGTATCAGAGCAAGCTGCGTTCTTTACTTTTACCACTTCCTCGTCAGTCCATGATATATTCCAGCCTATGCAGCAGGAAAATTTACAGGGTGAACCTATACATCTGAAATCGCTGTAATACGATGGTTGTCTGAAATACATATTAACTCCCGATTATTATTTTATCAATACTGCCAAAGCCGCAGGCGTATTCATTTTCGTATTCTCAAGTACGGTATTTATCAATTCAACAACATCACAATTCTGACACATTCTGCGGCTGATAACCGACCCAAATCCCCATACACCGTCAATTGAATTGAAAGCGGCTCCGACTCCCTTTTCATTTTTTATAGAAATTGTGGTATTGCCGTGTCCAAAACAAGCAATAGCGTTAAGCTTGTAACAGCCAAGTGCTGTCACCAACAGCCTGTAACTTTCAAAAATTCCGTAATCCTCTGAATAGAATGGAATTTTCAGCTCAAACAGCAGATTGAGCGCAATATTTCTGAGCCAGTAATCCTCATTATTGAATACCGCATTTAGATTTGCTTCTGCAATTTTGTATTGTCTTATGTCAAGCTTTCCGTCGCGATCTCTGAGCATTCCTGTGATATTCAGCTTATCAATATGATTGAAAAGCCGCGTCAAAAATCCGAATTTCATTATGTAATCGGGTTTGATTTTTTCAATATCGCTGAACATTCCGCCTTTGATAAAGCCGTCATGAAGCTCTCTGAGAGCCTGCGGAATAAAGTCATAATTCTTTTCCTTAATTATCTCGGACAATATCTGTGCGGCAATTGCTCCGTTAATTACAGCAGTTTCTACTGAATATCTCTTATCCGAAATCAGATCATAGAAAAACTCAAAAATATCAGATCTGTAAGCACACTCCGGATGCTTTTCAATATTATCCTCTTTAATTACCGAGTGTACCGTCATTACTTGTTTATTCGGTATATTCACAAGCTTCATTGCGTTCTTGTCGGTGACAATGCGCTTTGAAATCTCAGGACACGACATATGACAAGAACGATAGCAATTGCTGTAACCTTTAAGTTTCTGGCTGTA
The DNA here is from genome assembly GCA_964616605.1 of uncultured Ruminococcus sp. Lineage (GTDB taxonomy): Bacteria > Bacillota > Clostridia > Oscillospirales > Ruminococcaceae > CAG-115. Next base: position 17,528 of record CAZTRH010000019.1, on the reverse strand, counting down.
TCCAAGCCGCAAAAGACGAGGATAATTCCTGCAGGTTTCTGACAAATATTCCGCACCAAGCTCTTTTTGAATACGGCACAGGTTTTCGTCGGTAAGAAACGGACATCTGTCTTCTTCATTAAGCTTAATCATCTTCATTTCGCTGTTATTTGATGATTGTTCAAACAAGTTCATCATTTCTCTAAGCTCATCGGAACAATCCGGCGAATTATTAACTTTGTCAATCTCCTCCTGCGACCAGTTGATTACCCAGCCACAGCAGCAGGTATACTGACACGAGCTGCCTATGCAATGAAAGTTGTTATAATATTCAGGCTGTCTGAAATACATAAAAAAATCCCTCCGAAACGGTAAAATTAAAGATATACCCGGCTGAATAGAACTGTCCAAACCTTATTATTCATTTTACCATTTACAAAGGGATTTGTCAATAGCTGACGATAAAATCGTTCAGGCTCTGAATTTTTGGTCAACCTGCATTGCACGCATAGCGTTCAGTATCGCTATAACCGATACGCCGACATCTGCAAAAACTGCCGCCCACATATTTGCAAAACCAATTGCCGTAATCAACAGTACGCCAAGCTTCACAGCAAGCGCAAACCCTATATTCTGCGTTACAATACGGTGAGTTTTACGAGCAATATTAACACCCAACGGTATATTTTCGATATTGTCATTCATAAGCACAATATCAGCAGCTTCTATGGCGGCGTCACTGCCAAGTCCGCCCATTGCAATTCCAACGTCTGCTCTTGCAAGAGAGGGAGCGTCATTCATGCCGTCCCCCACAAAGCACAATGCGGATTTGGGCGGCTTTTCAGAATACAGTTTTTCTACAAGCTCAACCTTTCCATCGGGCAGCAGCTGCGAATGAACCTCGTCTATACCGACTTCTAAAGCTGCCTTATCAGCAGCGGCTTTTCTGTCGCCTGTCAGCATAACTGTTTTTTCTGCGCCAAGTTTTTTAAGCTGTGTGAGTGCTTCACGGCTGTTTTCCTTTACTTCGTCAGACACTACGATATAACCGTAGTACACACCGTCAACAGCACAGTGGATTACCGTACCTGCGGCTGAGGTTTCGGGAATGCAGCTGTCCGACACACCGCAATCTTTCATCAGACGTGAATTTCCAACCGCTATTCTCTTGCCGTCTGAAACTGCGGATACTCCTCTGCCTGCAAGTTCTTCGGCATTTTCCGCCTTCGGTATCACACCTGTATCTGAAAATGATTTTGCATAGTTCACAACAGACAGTGCCAACGGGTGATTTGAAAACTGCTCCGCTGCCGCACAATTTTTCACCAATTCAACATCAGAAACTCCCACAGGGCAGATTTCCGATACAGCAAAGCTTCCTTTTGTAAGAGTACCTGTTTTATCGAACACAAAAACTTTTGCTTTTGAGAGAGCCTCAAGATAATTTGCACCCTTTACCATTATTCCGCATTTTGACGCACCGCCAATTCCCCCGAAATACGACAGCGGTACGGAAATAACAAGCGCACACGGACAGCTCACAACAAGGAACGTCAGCGCTCTGTAAATCCAATCGCTCCAATTTCCTGCAAACAACGGCGGTATTACCGCAAGCAGCACAGCGGATACCACTACAATCGGCGTATATACAGCGGCAAAGCGTGTGATAAAGTTTTCGGTTTTCGCTTTGTTTGCGGAAGAATTTTCTACAAGTTCAAGAATTTTCGCAACAGTACTATCTGTATATTTCTTTGCAACTGTTATTTTAAGCAGTCCGCTGCTGTTTACAGAGCCGCTTATTACTTCATCGCCCACAGTCACGTCACGCAGCGCGCTTTCTCCCGTAAGCGCTGCGGTATTCAGTCCGCTTGAACCGAATGATACAACGCCATCAAGCGGTATTTTCTCGGCAGGTTTTACCACTATGGTTTCACCGATTTCCACTTCTTCGGGGTCAACCTCGATAATCTCGCCGTTCCGCTCTACGTTGGCATAATCGGGGCTTAAATCCATCATATCGGAAATGGATTTTCTTGATTTTCCGACTGCCACCGACTGAAACAGCTCTCCTGTCTGGAAAAACAGCATAACAGCTGTTCCCTCTGAATATTCTCCTATAACCATCGCACCGATTGACGCTATTGTCATAAGAAAATTTTCATCGAAAATGTGACCGCGAGCAATGTTGCGTGCTGATTTCCACAATATATCCCAACCAACGGTTAAATATGCTGCAAGGAAAACTCCCAGCCGCACGAACCACATTACCGTAAACATCTCTTCTGCTTCGGGAATGAAAAATCCCACAATAAAAATTACTGCTGCCACAATTATTCTGATAAGCAGCTTTTTCTGTTTTCTGCTCATTGCGTCACCTCTTATGTTCTGACAATAAAAACTATTTTGCTATACTTCAAAGCATAATTATTTCAAAATCACCTGACAATCGGGTTCTACCTTGCTGATTGCCTTGACAGCCTTATCTACAACACTGTCAAACACATCGTCTGCCGCCTCAATAGTAAGTTTCTGGCTCATAAAGCTTACGGTTGCAGAGGTAACACCCTCAATCTTGTTTATAGCGTTCTCCATTTTAGCGGCGCAGTTTGCGCAGTCGAGATCTACGAGTTTAAATGTCTTTTTCATAATAATATTCCTTTCGTTTTACAGGCAGCAGCCTTAATTTTTTGTAATCACCGCATAGCAGCAAGGGATTGTGCCGCGGATTAGTTTATGTTGAAGATCGGCTTTTCCGTTTCTATTACTGCTGTTTATTTCATCAATACACTCACGCAGCATATCACAATACATTGACGGCGAGTAGCTTTTTGACTGCTTAAATCCAATCATACTATATAGTTTTACCATATTCTGCCCTTTATTATTTGTTGAATTTGTAAATGTAGGCAGCAGTATCTTTCCGCCGCTTTTTGTAACACGATAAAGCTCTTTTACTGCGTCCTTCGGATTATCCAGCAGATGCAGCACATTTCCTGCAATGACAATATCATAAGTGCCGTCGGGGTCTTTTAAATCAAAAATATTGCGTTCTTCAAAAGTGATATTTGAAAAGCCTCGCTTAGCCGCCTTTCTTTTTGCGGTATTCAGCATATTTTCCGACAAGTCGGTGCAGACAACGCTTTCTGCTTTAACAGCGGCGGAAAACGACAATTCACCCGTGCCTGCCGCACAGTCAAGCACCTTTGCACAAGACGGCACAAGCCGTCTTGTGATATCGCACATTTCCCTGTATACCTTTCCGTTAAAACTCTCGGCAATGTCATATAATTTTGCTATCCTATCCCAGAAACTCATAATTCTGTTTCTCCTTTCAATTATTCATTGATATGGTCAAGCCCCTGTTTCAATATTGTATTAACGTGGTCATCGGCAAGTGAATAGAACACCGTTTTTCCGTCACGTCTGAAGCTTACCAGTTTTGCGTTTTTCAATATTTTCAACTGGTGCGAAACCGCACTGTCAGTCATTCCTACCACTTTTGAAATATCGCACACGCACATCTCGCCTTTGCTTAATGCAGTGAGTATTTTAATCCTTGTGCTGTCGCCAAACACACGAAAAAGCTCGGATAAATCGATAAGAGTATCCTCATTCGGCATACTGTCTGCTATGCTTCCTATCAGTTCAGGGTGTGCGTGCATATAATCGCAATGTGGAATATCGTCTTTCATAGAAATCTCCTTTCCAATAACATTTATTACAATCCAACGTTTTCAGTCTGAACATTTGAGCATTTGTTCAAGTGTTTGATTATATTATATCTCCTTTCCGATTATTTGTCAAGAGGTTTTTAAAAAAATCAAAAAAATTTCGGACGCATAACACGTCCGAAAATAATTTTAAAATTCCAAAGCTTCTCCTCCGCCAAGATACAACAGCTTATCACCGAGTATCTCGTCCATGATATCAAAGCCTTTAAAGCCTGTGCAATGATTGGCGTAGACTTTCTTTGCACCCGACAGCTTAAGCGCACGAGCGGAGTTCGTGACATAATCCGAAGAACAGTTTATGCTCTTTGGATTTCCGTTTGTAAAATGGAAACCGCCGATTACCGCTAAAATCGGAATACCATACCAACGGCGGCGGACCGTTTCCAGCATATTCACCGCTCCGCAATGAAAACAGCCGCCTATCAGAATCAAACCGTCTGCTTTCCTCTTTTTCGGGAAAATAACAGCAAAACTCTCATCGGAAAAATCAAACGGCACAGGTTTTTTCTCGCCGGGTACATTTGTAATATAGCTGCGATCGGGATTTAACCCTTTTTCATCAAAATCTTCGCAGCTTGCAAGATAAAAGCCATCGCACACTTCCGAAAAACTGTTGAACATAATTAAATTGTCAGCATATTTTTTAAAAAATGCCCGACCCTCGCCTACAGGATTTTTCAAAAATCCGCTTTTTCTGAAAACCTCAGTAGAAGCGCCTGCCCTAAGATAGATTTCAGCATTGGGATTAAGCCGCATAACCTGATCTATTCCGCCTGTGTGAGCCGAATGATTATGAGTCAGAACCACCGCTGAAATATCGTCAATCGGCAGTCTCATACGTTTTGCATTATCGACAGCCTTACCAGTAAGACCCGTGTCTATAAGGTAATTTTTTCCATCGTACTCCACGAACAGCGATACTCCGTCCTCAAAGAACAGTTTCTCAGCAGCAGACGTATTATCTATAAGACAGATTATTTTCAAATTCTATCCCTCTTTCGTGAATTGATTTTGCCGTTAATTTGCATTTTCATTGTCAGCGGCGCGATGTTTGTCAAGATATTTCTTTATAGCTTCAAAACTCTCAACGCTTAAATCATGTTCGATATGGCAAGCGTCCTCACACGCAATTTTAGGCGGCACTCCGATAGATGTAAGCCACTCTGTAAACACAAGATGACGTTCATATACTCGTTCGGCAATCACTCTGCCCTTTTCCGTAAGCATTATATAACCATTCTTGTCAACCTTAATACATTCTTCTTCACGAAGATTTTTCATTGCAATGCTGACTGACGGCTTTGAAAACTTTAATTCATCAGCTATATCTATAGAACGCACAGATTCCTTACGTTCAGAAAGAATAAGGATAGTTTCCAGATAATCTTCCTTGGACTCAAATTTTCGTTCTCTCATCTTTCGACCTCTCATTCTCTATTTTGGCAAAAAAGTTGTTCTATTAAAGTTATTTTACTGTTATCTTATCCTTACCGCCCATATATGGTCTTAATATTTCAGGAATACGGACGCTGCCGTCTGCCTGAAGGTTGTTTTCAAGGAATGCAATAAGCATTCTGGGAGGTGCAACAACAGTATTATTCAATGTGTGAGCAAAGTAGTTTCCTTTCTCACCCTTTATGCGGATTTTAAGGCGGCGTGCCTGTGCGTCGCCAAGGTTAGAGCAACTACCGACCTCAAAATACTTCTTCTGTCTGGGCGACCATGCTTCAACGTCATAACTCTTTACTTTAAGGTCTGCAAGGTCACCGGAGCAGCACTCAATCGTTCTGACAGGAATATCAAGCGAACGGAACAAATCAACCGTGTTCTGCCACAGCTTGTCAAACCACATCATAGACTCTTCAGGCTTGCAGACAACAATCATTTCCTGCTTTTCAAACTGGTGAATACGATAAACGCCTCGCTCCTCAATGCCATGTGCGCCCTTTTCCTTTCGGAAGCAAGGAGAGTAGCTTGTAAGAGTATACGGGAGCTTTGCCTCATCATTGATAGTATCAATAAACTTACCTATCATAGAATGCTCGGAAGTACCGATAAGATACAAATCCTCGCCCTCAATCTTATACATCATAGCGTCCATTTCAGCAAAACTCATAACGCCTGTTACAACATTGCTTCTGATCATATATGGAGGAATGCAATAAGTAAAGCCTCTGTCAATCATAAAATCTCTTGCATAGGAGAGAACAGCAGAGTGCAGTCTTGCAATATCGCCCATAAGATAATAGAAGCCATTTCCTGCAACACGTCCTGCGGCTTCCTTATCAATACCGTCAAAACTTTCCATAATCTCGCTGTGATAAGGAATTTCAAAGTCGGGAACAACAGGCTCGCCATACTTCTTGATTTCAACATTTTCACTGTCGTCCTTGCCAATCGGCACGGACGGGTCGATAATGTTCGGAATAGTCATCATAATCTTGTTGATTTTTTCAGCAAGTTCGGGCTGTTTTGCTTCAAGCTGCTTCTGTTCCTCGGCAAATTCGGCAACCTTTGCCTTTGCAGCTTCTGCTTCTTCCTTCATGCCCTTTGCCATAAATCCGCCGATTTCCTTAGAAATACGGTTTCTGTCCGCTCTGAGTGTTTCCATACGCTGAATAGTCTTGCGGTTTTCCTCGTCAAGTGCGATTACTTCGTCCACAAGCGGCAGTTTTGCGTCCTGAAACTTCTTCTTGATATTTTCCTTTACTGCGTCAGGATTTTCTCTGAGAAATTTAATGTCTATCATTGCTTTGTATCTCCTTATTATTTAATCTTCATTGAAATACTTCAATATATTTTCAAGGTGTTCCTTGTCCGAAAAATTTATTTGCAAAACATTGCCTTTTTTTCCTTCGGCAATACGCACCTTTGTTCCCAGCATTTCAGCAAGGCTTGCTTCAACTTCGGTGTAATAAGACAGCCTCTGTTTTATCGTTCTGGATTTCTCCTGTGCGGCTATATTTTCAGCCTCACGCTTTGCTATTGTTTCAATCTGGCGAACGGATAATTCTCCGTTTGCAGCACGGTTTGCAACTTCAATCATAAGTGCGCTGTCTTTGATTTGCTTAAGTGCCTTACAATGACCTGCCGATAAATTCCCGTCTTTCAGAAGTTCCTGCACGGCAGTCGGGAGTGCAAGCAATCCCAGACTGTTTGCAATAGACGAACGCGCTTTTCCAAGCGCCTTTGCAAGTTTATCCTGTGTTATCGAATACTTATCAATAAGCTCCTTATATCCCAGTGCTTCTTCAATAGGATTGAGATTTTCGCGCTGAAGATTTTCAATCATTGCAATCTGCATTGTCTGTTCTTCGCTTAAATCATCACGGATAACAACAGGCACTTCTGATAAACCTGCCATTTTTGCCGCTCTCCATCTGCGCTCACCTGCAACAATCTGATAATTTCCTGTTGGCATAGAACGCACAATAAGCGGCTGAATAATTCCATGTTCCGATATCGAATCAGCAAGCGATTTCAATGCGTCATTGTCGAAATTCTTTCGCGGCTGACGTTTGTTTGGTTCAATATCGTTGAGCCGCAGGGTCTGTACTCCTTCGCTGTCACCGACATTATCCATAAACAGCTCGCTGAAGCTGCCTTCAGTTTTTCTTGGCATTCTGTATTTTCTCCATTTCTTTGCATTTTGCCAATATTTCTTTTGACAATTTCAAGTATGCCTCTGTACCTTTTGAGTGTTTGTCATAGCTTAAAACAGGCTCACCGTGGCTTTGTGCCTCTGATATTTTTACATTGCGCGGAATTTCAGTTTTAAATATCGCGCGTTTGTCAAACGCTTCTTTAATATCGTTCATTATCTCTGCACCCGACAGCAAACGCTTGTCCACCATCGTAAATACAATTCCCATAATATTAAGGTCGCGGTTGTACTTCTGCTTGACTGCTTTGATTGTGTACATCAATTGAGCAAGTCCCTCTCTTGCAAAATGTTCGCACACCATTGGCACAATTATGGTATCGCACGCTGCAAGTGTATTTATAGCAAGCACTCCAAGCGACGGCAAGCTATCAACGATAATAATATCATAATCGTTTTTTACCTGAAGCAAAGCCTTACGAAGCTGATAATTTTTTTGTTCCATATTTGTAAGTATCGGCTCTGCGTCAGACAATTTCGGATTGGACGGCATAATCCAGATATTCTTACAATGTGTTTCGATAATTGCGTCCTGTGGTCGACACCTTCCGGTCACAACATCAAAGGTCGTGTTTTCAAGTGTTTTCTTTTTTACTCCGAAACCTGTTGTAGCATTTCCTTGTGGGTCAAAATCCACAAGCAGGATTTTCTTTTTTAATACAGCAAGTCCCGCAGCAATATTAACAGCTGTTGTTGTCTTGCCAACGCCGCCTTTTTGATTAACTACGCCAATAATGATACCCAATCTTTTTCCCCCTGTTCTGAACTCATTATTCTCTTTTCTAATTATATCACAAACTGTCAGAAAATAAAAGTCCTTTAGGAAAATTTGTTCCACGTGGAACATTTTTCAGCATTTTGACGAAAAATGTTCCACGTGGAACATAGCAATTGGTTTTTCTTGAAATAATTATATATATAAATATCAGTTCTTACCGTTAATTTTGAATTTAATCTGATATTCAAAATACTCATCTGATTTTTCTGTGTGCATCTCACACGGAATATTATCCGTCTTTATCCTTTTCAGCAACGCATTTAAAGAGTTCATATACAACTTGCTGGGACGAGGTATAACAAGCAGAGTGCGTTTCCGCGACGGAGGAACAGACAAATCTTCAAGCGTGCGATTAACAAGATTTTCGGTCTGTTCTAAATTAAGCGAACACCTTACAACCTTGTCAATGACTTCTCTTCTGGGTTTTTCATCAGTTATGCGAATAATTGCTCTTGCCTGTCTTTCTGATAGATTTCCGGTTATAAGTATTCTGCGTTCTGCGTCTGAAAATCTTAATAGACGCAGCTTATTTGCAATTGTAGACTGTGCTTTTCCAAGACGTGCAGCAGTTTCTTCCTGTGTAAGACCGTAAACAGTAATTAGTTTTTGTATTGCGCACGCTTCTTCAAAATAACTAAGATCCTTTCGTTGTATATTTTCAATAAGCGCAAGCACAGCCGCCTGTTCGTCGCCTACGTCCATTACAATGCAAGGCACTTGCAGAAAACCTGCTATTTTTGCCGCTCTGCATCGTCTTTCACCGCTGATAATTTCATATCCGTCATTAACCTTGCGAACGCAGACAGGCTGAATAATTCCGTTTTCTTTTATACTCTCCGACAAACTCTTTAAGGCGTCGCCGCTAAAATCTTTTCTGGGCTGCGATTTATTAGGCATAAGAAGATCAATGTCGATATTAACCACTTCAGCAACGGGTTTTTCCTTTGTTTTAAAAATAATCATAAAAAAGCTCCTTTCATATTGCTTTCAAGTAAATAATAACACAATAATATTCCGATTTCCAGCAGGAAATATCGCAATTAAAAACACAATAAGGCTGATTTATAAAATATTTTTCTTAAAACGACAAAAACCCACCTTTTCAGATGGGTTTTTGTGTCATATTAAAACGATAATTAAAGCGGTTTTTCCTTAATATTTTTTGAAGAACGTGGATATTTTGACGGAGTTTTAAAATCTTTTTCCGCAACAATAAGACGCCTGTCGTCGCCGTTAGGCAATTTATAATCAAACACTTCTGTTAAATCTGCGCCAAGAGTTTCCAATGCGCTGCACGCTTCATTCGGGTCTTCGTTTACCGACTTCAAAGCAACAAACCTTCCGCCGACTTTTGCAAACGGTACGCAATATTCTGACAATACAGGCAGCGCAGCAACAGCCCGTGCAGTTGCCATATCGTACTTTTCCCTTCTCTGTCGCGCAAGATCTTCGCCTCTTGCATGAATAATTTCCGCCTTAACCCCGATTTTTTCACAAGCAAGCTTTAAATAATCGCAGCGTTTTCTTAGACTGTCGCAAAGCGTTCCTTTTAAATCGGGACGCATAATAAGCAGAGGAATTGACGGAAAACCTGCTCCTGTTCCGACATCTATAAAAGAACTGCCCTCTTCAACATCAACCATAGCTTCTTCGCCGACAAATGGCATTACACTGTCAATAAAATGTTTCATCACCACTTCTTCAAACTCGGTTATAGCTGTGAGATTTACATTCTTGTTATATTCAATCATAAATTCATAAAGGGTTTTAAACTGCTGTGACTGTTTCTCAGAAACATCAATGCCAGCCTTTCTGAACTCCTCAATAATATAATCAGCCATTGCTCTCCCCCTTTCCCGCAAGCCATATAAGCAGTACAGAAACATCGGCAGGGTTTACACCCGAAATACGTCCTGCCTGTCCGACATTCAGCGGCTTATGCTTGTTCAGTTTTTCCTGCGCTTCAAGTCGCAGTCCTTTTATTGTTTTATAATCAACATCAGCGGGAAGTTTCTTTTCTTCAAGCTTACGCATTTTCTCAACCTGTTCCTGCTGTATTTTGATATATCCCGAATATTTCAAAGCAATTTCGAGCTTATTTACAAGTGATACTTTAAGTTTCGGTCTGTCACTATCAAATTCAGCAAAATCAGAATAATCAAGCTGCGGACGCTTAAGCAATTCATAAAGTCTTATTCCGTTTGTAATTGGAGAAGTACCTTTTTCAATAAGCAAGGCGTTTACTTCATCTGTCGGGTGAATAGTGACTGATTTTACACGGGCAATCTCGTTTTCAAGTGTTTTACAGTCCTCCTCAAATCTGGCAAAACGCTCATCAGACACCAATCCCACTTTATGTCCCGTAGGCAGCAATCTGTCGGGAGCGTTATCCTGCCTTAGCAGCAAGCGATATTCACTGCGCGAAGTCATCATTCTGTACGGCTCAGAGCAGCCTTTTGTAACAAGATCGTCAATCAGCGTTCCGATATAACTTGACGCGCGGTCGAGGATAAGCGGTTCTTCGCCTTTCAGTTTTAAAGCGGCGTTTATTCCTGCAACAATTCCCTGTGCTGCAGCTTCTTCGTATCCGGAAGTGCAGTTGAACTGACCTGCACCATACAAACCGCTTATTTTCTTAAATTCAAGCGTAGGAAGCAGTTCCAACGGATCGCAGCAATCGTATTCAATTGCGTATGCAGGACGAATGATTTCAACATTTTCCAATCCCTTTATCGTCCTCATAAACTTCAATTGCACGTCCTCAGGCAGACTGCTGCTCATACCCTGTACATACATTTCATCGGTATCCAGTCCCATCGGTTCAATAAAGAGCTGATGCCGTTCCTTATCACGAAAACGCACTATCTTATCCTCAATACTGGGGCAATACCGAGGACCGACACCCTCTATTCTTCCCGAATACAGCGGCGAACGATCCAGATTATCAAGAATAACCTTATGAGTTTCTGCATTAGTATAAGAAACCCAGCATTTAACCTGATTTTCCATAACACTTTCATTATCAAAAGAGAACGGCATAATTTCATCATCGCCGAGCTGTTCTTCAAGCACGTCAAAATTCACAGAACGGCGGTGAACTCTGGCAGGAGTACCTGTTTTAAATCTTCTCATAGAAAGACCCAGATTACGCAGACACTCTGTAAGTTCTGTGGACGGCAGCACATTATCCGGACCCGATTTATAGTTCACTTCACCTATATGTATCTTACCACCGAGATATGTTCCCGTTGTGATAATAGCCGCCTTACAGGGATACACTGCACCGAGCTTTGTACGAACAGCAGTAATTTTTCCGTCCTCTACATCAACAGCGGTGATTTCAGCCTGTTTTATGCAAAGATTTTCGGTATTTTCAAGTGTTTTCTTCATATATTCGTGATATTTCACACGATCAGACTGCACCCGCAGACTGTGAACAGCAGGACCTTTTCCCCTGTTCAGAATGCGCGACTGAATAAATGTGGCGTCTGCGGCACGTCCCATTTCTCCACCGAGAGCGTCTATCTCGCATACTATCTGACCCTTTGCCGAGCCTCCGATGCAAGGATTGCACGGCATATTTGCAATACAGTCTGCCGAAAGTGTGAAAACAGCGGTTTTAAAACCAAGCCTTGCAGCAGCAAGTGCAGCTTCGCAGCCTGCATGACCTGCACCGATAACGCAGACATCAAATTTTTCCAGAACATAATCCTTCATAATTTTACTCCATACATACACTGTATATTAAACAATTGTATTGCCTTAAAAATATCCCCGATAATATTCGGGGATATTTTTTATTGTCGATTATTGTTCCACGTGGAACGTTTAGTTTTCTTCGGAATTATCCTCATTGTCGGAATTTTCCTCATCAGCGTCATCGCTGTCATCGGGTTCGTCAGGCTCGATAACCTCGTTTGCGTCCTCAGCAAGAGAAGCAGCTACTTCCTCATCGGAAGCCTTTTCAACTTCTTCGGTTTCTTCAGACTCATCATGCGTTGTACGGCTGAATGTAACAACCTTATCTTCCTCGCCAAGACGCATTACACGAACGCCTGTTGCAGTTCTTCCCATAACACGCAGATCGTTTGCACGAATACGGATAATTACGCCCTCAAGGCTTATCAGAATAACATCATCGTCAGGACCCAGAGTCTTAATTCCTACAACATAACCCTTTTCATCATTTACATTGTAGTTCTTCAATCCCAATCCGCCACGTCTTTGCAGTCTGTAGCTTGAAACTGCACTTCTTCTTCCCAGTCCCTTATCGGTAACTGTAAGAATAGTAGCACTTTCATCAAAAATCTTTGTAGCTCCAACTACGCAATCGCCATCACGGAACTTTATCGCACGCACGCCCCTTGCAGTTCTTCCCATAGGTCTGCACTGGGTTTCGTCAAAGCGAATTGCCGCGCCATTTCTTGTAGCGACAAGTACGGTGCAGTCGCCCTCGGTAAGAAAACCGCCTGCAATCTCATCACCATCATTGAGCGTTATTGCACGAAGTCCTGCCTTACGGATATTCTTAAATTCCGACAGCTTAGTACGCTTCACAAGTCCGTTTTTCGTAATGCAAATGAAGAACTTATTTTCCGCAAAGTCCTTGGTTGTCATCATAGCGGCGACCTTTTCGTCCTCGGTAAGCTGCAAAAGATTTACAATATTAGTACCTCTTGACTGTCTGCCGCCCTCTGCCACTTCATAGCATTTCAAACGGAACATATTGCCCTTATTTGTAATAAACAGAATACTTTCATGAGAGGACGCTATGAACATATTATCAACATAATCCTCGTCGCGCTGCTTCATTCCGTTTACGCCGCGTCCGCCACGCTTCTGGATATTATAAACCTCGGCCGGCTGCCGCTTGATGTAACCCATATTCGTGAAAGTAACAACACAGTCCTCTTCTGGAATAAGGTCCTCAATATCCACTTCACCGCTTACAGGCTCTATTGCTGTGCGGCGTTCGTCTGAGTACTTCTTACGAATAGCGGAAAGTTCATCTCCGATAACGTGCAAAAGCTTTGACTTATCGGCAAGCAGTTCTTCCATAGCCCTTATAACTTCACGCTTCTGAAGCAGCTCGTCTTCAACCTTACTCTTTTCCATACCTGTAAGAGAACCGAGCGTCATCTTTACAATAGCGTCTGCCTGCGCTTCGGTAAGCGAATATGTGGTTGAGCTGAACAGACCTGTCTGCGAAACATCAACGTCTTTAAAACGCTCGATAAGTCTTTCTTTACCTTCGGGAATAGACTTTGAGCTTCTCAAAATAGATATAACCTCATCAATGAAGTCAATTGCTATCATCAATCCCTCAAGAATATGCTCACGTTCTTTTGCTTTATCAAGATCATATTTTGTACGGCGAGTAACTACGTCTACCTGATGATTGATATAGTGCTGAAGCATCTCTTTAAGCGTAAGGGTTTTAGGTTCGCCGTTTACAAGAGCAAGCATAATAACGCCGACCGTATCCTGAAGCTGTGTATATGAATACAACTTATTCAGTACAACATTGGGATTTGCGTCACGTTTAAGTTCAATTACCACACGCATTCCGTTACGGTTGGATTCATCACGAACAGCGGATATTCCCTCTATTCTCTTATCACGGACAAGATCGCCTATATTAACAAGCATTCTTGCCTTATTCACCATATACGGAATTTCGCTGATTATAATACGGCTGTGACCGTTTTCTTCAACGATTTCGGCTTTACCGCGGAGAATAATCTTGCCTCTGCCTGTATAATATGCCGAACGGATACCGCTGTATCCCATAATTATGCCGCCTGTCGGAAAATCGGGACCTTTGATAACGCCCATAAGTTCTTCAATAGCGACATCGGGATCGTCAATCATCAGCATAATAGCATCGACAACCTCGCCCAGATTATGCGGAGGAATATTTGTTGCCATACCTACCGCTATACCATTCGAGCCGTTTACTAATAAATTAGGGAAACGTGACGGCAGTACAACAGGCTCAAGCAGCTTATCGTCATAGTTTGTCTGAAAATCAACAACACCCTTATTGATATCAGCCGTCATTTCGTTGGCAATACGGGCAAGCCTTGCTTCCGTATAACGATAAGCAGCGGCAGGGTCGCCGTCTACCGAACCGAAGTTTCCGTGTCCGTCTATCAGCGGATAACGCAGTGAAAATGTCTGCGCAAGACGCACCAATGCGTCATAAACTGAAGAGTCACCGTGGGGGTGATATTTACCAAGCACCTCTCCGACAGTGTATGCACACTTACGGAAAGGCTTGTCCGAGGTATTTCCAGCCTCGTTCATTGTATAAATTATTCTTCTGTGAACGGGCTTAAAACCGTCCCTTACGTCGGGAAGCGCACGAGAAGTAATAACCGACATTGAATACTCAATGAAAGATTTCTTCATCGTTTCTTCCAAATCAATATTGTGTAGCTTTTCTAAGCTGAAATCTATATCCATCTGTCACCTCAAAAATCACTTACCGAACTTTTCAATACAGAACGCATAATTTCCGTCTGTTCATCTGACATACACCGAATCGGAAAACAGAAATATTGCCGTCCGTCCGCTATCAGTAAAAGAAAACCATTGCATTCTACAAAATCCAGAGTATATTCTCCCTTAAACGGAATAATCTGAATGACAGGCTTGTCCTCCGAATTTTCCGATTTAACAAAAGTCTTTATTTCAATCTTATCTTTATAAAGTGTGCATTCATAATCTTCAGGCGGCAAAGTATCCATATATTTCAATATTTTCTTGCGGCGGCGGCTTTTTGCCGTTGCGGTAAAAATTATAAAAATCACACACAAAACCATTGCAATGTATGGTATTGGGTTTTTAGGATTGAACACAGCCAACGCACAAGAAGCACCCAACAGCACAACATACGCTATAATCATAACAATGCTGCGCTTTGAACTGTACAGCTTCTGAAACTGCTTCATAGCATTTTCAGTTTCGCCGTTGGTATTATCAAAAGCAAATGTCGTCAAAGGCTCATTCTTTGTTTTATTTGCTTTTTCATTATTCTCCTGCTGCTTCAGATCAGGCAACAAACCGTTCGAAATAAAATCACATCCTTAAAGATATCAGAACATACCCGCATTTTAACGCAAATAAGCTCCGTTTTTATTACACATCAAGATTTTCGGCAAGTTTTGCATTCGCCTCTATAAATTCACGGCGAGGCTCGACCTTATCGCCCATCAGAATAGTCATAATCTCGTCAGCCTTGGCAGCGTCCTCAACAGAAACGCGCAGCATGGTACGGGTTTCCGGATTCATAGTAGTTTCCCACAGCTGAATGGGGTCCATCTCACCAAGACCTTTATAACGCTGAACATCGGTTTTTCCGCCCTCTGTTTCAAGCTGTGCAATATACCGGTCACGTTCCTCATCAGAAAACGCATAGAACACCTTTTTACCCTTCGACACCTTAAAAAGCGGCGGCTGAGCAATATAAACGTGTCCTGCTTCAAGCAGCGGACGCATAAAACGGAAAAAGAACGTCAGCATAAGCGTTCTGATATGCAGACCATCGACATCGGCATCCGCCATTATGATAACTCGTCCGTAACGGAGCTTTGACAAATCGAAATCTTCTGCAATACCGGTACCCAATGCCTTTACAACAGGCAGCAGCTTGTCGTTATTATAAACCTTATCCGCTCTTGCCTTTTCAACGTTAAGCATTTTTCCCCAAAGCGAGAGAATAGCCTGAAAACGTCTGTCACGACCCTCTTTAGCAGAACCGCCCGCAGAATCTCCCTCGACAATGTATATCTCGGTAACTTCGGGATCTGTTTCGGAGCAATCGGCAAGCTTTCCGGGCAAGCCATTGCTGTCCATTACAGACTTGCGCTTGGCTTCCATTGCTTTCTTAGCAGCGTCACGAGCAGCCTGAGAACTCTCGGCTTTCTTAACAATAATCTGTGCAGTTTCGGGGTGTTCCTCAAAATAATAAGTAAGCTGTTCCACAGCCACTTTATAAACAGCAGGCTGAACTTCGGGGTTACCAAGTTTTCCTTTTGTCTGACCCTCAAATTCACATTCGGGAAGCTTTACGGAAATAATAGCATTTATTGCTTCACGGATAGCCTCGCCGCTGTAACCTGCAAACGGCTTTTCCTCTTCGCCTTTTTTAGAAGTCTTTTTCTTTGCCGTCTTATTTTTATCGGCAGCTTCTTTATACATCTTGGCATAGTCGTTTACAACCTTGCTTAACGCACGTTTAAAACCCAGTTCATGCGTACCGCCCTCGCCTGTATGAATATTGTTTGCAAAAGAACGGAACACCTCACTGTTGAAGTCGGAAGTATACTGGAAAGCAATCTCCACCAGTACATCGTCCACCTTACCGCTGAGATAAATTGTATCGGGGTGCAGTACCTCCGCACCACGCTTTTTATTAAGCCACTCAATATAAGAACAGATACCGCCCTCGTAACAATAAACCTCGTTTACGGGATTTTCGGCATCTCTTAAGTCATGAAGAGCAATTCTGAGCTTTGCGGTAAGAAAAGCCTTTTCACGCAAACGTTCCTGAAGAATTTCAAGACTGAAGACAGTAGAATGGAATATTTCTGCGTCCGGTTTGAATGTAACAATAGTACCCGTGTGATCGGTAGTGCCTGTTATTTTGATAGGCTCGGAATACTCGCCCCTATTGAATTTCTGATAATGGACGTTATTTCCGTCATGAATTTCAACTTCAAGCCACTCAGACAACGCATTAACAACGGACGCACCAACGCCGTGCAGACCGCCCGACACCTTATATCCGCCGCCGCCGAATTTACCGCCTGCGTGAAGCACGGTAAATACAAGCGTCGCCGCAGATATTCCCTCGGAATGATTTATACCTGTTGGTATACCACGTCCGTTATCCTCAACTCTTATAACATCTCCGGGAAGTATCTTAACATCAATAGACGAACAATAGCCTGCCAGAGCCTCGTCAATTGCGTTATCAACAATCTCATAGACAAGGTGATGCAATCCGCTTTCACCAGTTGAGCCTATATACATACCCGGACGCTTACGAACAGCCTCAAGTCCCTTTAGAACCTGTATATCGTCCGCACCATAATTATTATCCGAGTTTGTATTTTCTATTGTAGTTATCTCCTCTGCCATCTCTTTCCTCCATTAAAAATCCATCTCACCATATATTATATATAGTATACCACAAAAACGCAGAAAAAGCAAGGGGTTTTTCCGATTATAATGCGGAAAATACGGTTTTTTGAGATAAATAAACAGCTGTTTTTTTATTCATTTCATTGTATTTTAATTATATTCAAATTTAAATATTTTATATAATTTATACAGATAGTTTACAATTCAAACAGCAAAAAGCCTGCTTCACAGC
>CAZTRH010000018.1:28711-32591 GCA_964616605.1 uncultured Ruminococcus sp. | reverse complement strand
CAGTAGGGGATTGCGTCCCCTACTGAATGGTAAATGGAACCCGCCGCCTAAGAGGTGGGGGACATCTTGCCTAAGTTATAGCTTCGGTCGTATTTACCATTCTTTAACTCAGCATTATAAAATCCGTAAGTTAATGCCATTTTCTCACCCCCTGTTTAAGAATCTGTCACGGTTTCAAACGAACTGTATAATTCAAATCCTTTTGCGTCTGTGGAAAAGGTTGTTTCGACCACTCTGGAAAGCATGGGGGAGGTCAACCCAAGGTCGACACTTACAATATCCCCCATTTTGAAATTTTCGCCGTAAACAAATTGACTCCCTATACTGTCGATTTCGCCGTTGGCAGTCTGCGTTGCATTATGACTGCTTAATACAGTTTTCCCATCGTTTTCAAGAACCTTTGTGTACTCTGCGTCAGTAAGTGTTACTATGTTCCCATCCTCGTTCGTTGACGAATGCCTTGCGGTACTGTCAACGGCTGTTTCCCGTCTGTTTAAGCCCTCAGCGGGAGTATCCGCTTCTGCGTAAACGCAGAATTTCTGTCCGCTTTCGTCTTCCTCGCCCATAACAAAGGCGGCATTTTTATAATCAGCAACTGAGTCGAGATATTGTAAACTTGCAATGTTATTCATACTTTCCGAAAAAACAACAAAAGGTCTTTCCTCACCTTGATACAATTGAAAAACAAATTTTTTGTCGCTAAGATACACCCGAAAGCCAATTCCGTCCGCTTGACATAACGCTACAACCGCGTCATAAAGCGATATACCCTGACATTCGCATTCTACCTGTGCTTTGGCTATGTTTTCGTTATTTGAATCCTCAAATATAAAATTGCCGATTTTTCGCTTTTCATCAGACGGGGCGATTATTGATTGATTTATAAGCAGGCGAATATAATACTCAAGCCCCCTTTGGGCAGAACTTTTCATGTATGTATATTCTTTTATCACTCGCCTGTCAAGGAGTATTTCCAGTGATCTGCCTGACACCGTTATCAAATCGCCCTCGTCAACCGTTCGGTCAAGCTGAACGCTTTCGATAATCATAATATGGTCCGACTTGTCGTAAGAAAGATACATGTCAACCGCAAGCGTGTCAGGAAGCTGAACAGCAGGAATTTTCAACTCAAAATCCCCACATTCATAATATCTGTCCGTCCATATAAGTGACACAAATATGTCGATAACCGCCACCGGTGTAAAGCTTTTATCCAGCAATCTAAGTTCCAAAGTATCACAACCCTTCGTATTTCACAGTTGTTATAACTGTGACATCAATGTTATCTTCGCCGTTTTCAGCTGAAACAGTTATCGAATTAGAGCCGTTTACCACCTCAAGCCAATCAGAGCCCGAACCCACGCAATTAAGAATATTACTTGTGAGATATATATTATTTTCTTTGTCATGTTTCCATAACTGTACCTGTTTATCTCCCGAATATGTGAGTATCCGAATACGATCTCCGCTTTTCAGCAAATATTCTTTAGGTATTAAGGCGGTGTCGACAAGAATTTTTTGTGAAGTCGTTTCGTTAGCTACAGTAATAACTCCCGTAACTTCTCCACTAAAATATAAAAGCAACTCGATTCCCGAGCGTCCTTCTCCCTTGTACTCAAATGCTTTGGTCACACGCCGCTGTATTTCGCCCATCTTTATGGTCTTTGTATCAGTTCCTTCGTTTGTAAAAGGGAAACAGAACAATGGGACGGCTTCCATAAACATTATTTTCTGTCTGGAATTATCGTCGTAAAAATAAGGATCGGGGCATATTACCGAAATCTGCGAGGTCTGACGTTTACTGAATATATTCGGCTCGTTGGATTCGACATAACCGCTTGTGCGACAGGTACGATTGGTAGTCTTGAACACAAGAGTGATAAGCCCTTTTATAGGAAAATACCTGTATGAACGCTGCCGTATTTCCTCAACACTTTCGTTATCCGTTGGCAGAAATATCAGCGTAAAAACAATGTTGCGGTTGTCAAGTCTTGCCGAATTAAACACCGAGCCGTCACGAGTGGCATAGCTTGTCGTATTTATAGCCGCCGCTACTGGGCCCAACCCTGAAATATCCGATATACCGAAACCGCTTGACCACGGATTAGCAAGCTCCAGCGTTATGCTTTCATTCTTGCTATTGGTGACAGTAACACTCTCTATCATGTACGATTAAGCGCCTCCTTCATTCGCGAGAACTGGTTTTTTGTCTGTCTGTAAATAGTTATGGAATCGAGTGCCTTAGGCGAGGAAATATACTGCGTGAAGTTAATCGAACTCTGATTAACGTTTTTGCCTGCGGAACTGCCCCCGAAGCTGCCGTTCATATCGGCATTTATACTGTATGCCTGCTGCCGGCTCAGCATTGCGTTTATCTGATCCGAGCTACGAGTAACATTTGAAAGGTCAAGCACAGGCGATATCACGGGCTGAGTGTCCATATCGGCTGAAAGCACAGATAATAGCTTGTCGGCAGTATTCGACAATCCGTTTTTAGCGGCAAGTGCAATATCCGTACCTGCTTTTTCCGCATTGCCTGCATATGAGCTTATGCCTTGCGCAAAACCCATTCCCGCAAATTCACCAAACTGTCCGAAAACTCTTGACGGGGAATGAATGTCCAAAACGGAACGTATCGCATTTGCTGATCCCTGCGCCATTTCTTTTGCCTTTTCTACTGCGATATAAGTGCAATCTGCAATGCCGTCTGCGAAGCCCTTTGCGGCATTCTGTCCGCATTTTTTCACATCGGATATCTTATCATCAAGTGTGTCTGTGATTTTTTTTATAAAGGTCTTAACATTCGTTGTAACCGTAGTATTCGCACCTGAAAATTTTTCGCAGAAATTCGTTATACCGTTTTCAGCCGTCGTTGAAAGCGTTGTTCCAAAACTGCTTAAAGTCGAAATATCTTTTTCGCCAAGATTTTTAACAGTCGAAATAAGCGTTTTAATCTGTTCCAAACAAGCAGAAATATCCAACCCGTCTACTTTCTTAGAAAAGTCGCACAAATTTTCGCCGAAGCTTTTGAGTGAACCGCCCAAATCTTTAAGAGCAGACCCCTCAGGAGTATGAGAGGTCATATTCACCAGTGATGCGGCTGCATTCGTCGCCGCTGAAACGTTCTCGGGTGATAAACCGATAACATTATCAGAAAACGCTTTCATGCTTTTGCCAAATTCAGCAAGATCAGAGCCAAAGTCTGCTATGTTGTTGTCGCCAGCAAACCAACTAGCCACACCGCCGCTGTTAGGAACTCTTTCCGCAACCCCCACCAAAGTTGCAGCGGCATCGGTCGCAGCTGAAACATTTTCAGGAGAAATATCGCCTACATTTTTAGAAAAGTCATTCAAATTTTTGCCAAAGCTTGCAATGTCTGTTCCAAACTTAGCTACGTTGTTTTCTCCTGCAAACCAGCCTGCAAGTCCTCCATCGTTTGGAATGTCCTTTGCCATCTTAGCGAGCGAAGCAGCAGCGTTAGCCGCATTTGAAACAGCCTCTGCGTCTACTCCGATTACACTGTCAGAGAAAGCCTTTAAGTTAGGTCCAAAGCTTGCAATGTCATCACCGAAGTCGGCTACGTTGTTTTCTCCTGCAAACCAGCCTGCAAGTCCTCCATCGTTTGGAATGTCCTTTGCCATCTTAGCGAGCGAAGCAGCAGCGTTAGCCGCATTTGAAACAGCCTCTGCGTCTACTCCGATTACACTGTCAGAGAAAGCCTTTAAGTTAGGTCCAAAGCTTGCAATGTCATCACCGAAGTCGGCTACGTTGTTTTCTCCTGCAAACCAGCCTGCAAGTCCTCCATCGTTTGGAATGTCCTTTGCCATCTTAGCGAGCGAAGCAGCAGCGTTAGCCGCATTTGAAACAGCCTCTGCGTCTA
>CAZTRH010000018.1:0-28611 GCA_964616605.1 uncultured Ruminococcus sp. | reverse complement strand
ATCTTAGCGAGCGAAGCAGCAGCGTTAGCCGCATTTGAAACAGCCTCTGCGTCTAACCCCTCAACGCTTTGAGCAAAATCAAACAGCGCAGGTCCGAACTTTGAAATATTCTCGCCAAAATTCTCAAACGAATTTCCGCCTGATATAAACGAGGCTATCCCTGAAATCAAATCAGCTGCTGTAATACAAAGAACCGCTCCCGCCAAAGCACCGATACTGTTGAGTATTGACGGGTCAATTGCTGCGGCACCATCAACAAACGGCTGAACAGCAGCCATAAAACCAGAAAGGTCTTGTCCCATCGCAGGCAATGCTGATGTGACGCCTGCACCGATACCACCAATAAAATTACCAATAAATCCGCCAAGAGCCGTGCCGAGTGCTCCAAGCACTCTTGCGCCGTCCTCAATTACTGTATCAAAACCCGGAATAAGCGTCAGCGCGCCAAGAGCTGCAATTATTGCCGCAACTCCTGCAACAGCCACTGCGGATATCAATACGGTTTTACCGATTGCCGCTACACTGACTTTCTTTAATATCTTTGACAGTCCTGCCACCGCAAGCGTTATTGCAGTTACGGACGCTACGGAGTTCATAACTGCGGTAATATCCACATTGACGGAGCTGCCAAGACTGTTAATCAGACTTCCGACCAAATTGCCCAAAACCGTGCCGATTGTTGTCGCTAGGCTACTTAGTATTTCAGAACCTTCACCCAAAAGCCAGTCATAACCGGGGATTTGTGCAAGACCTCCTAAAGCGGCAAGTATTGCTGATATACTGAGAATTATTACCGCAACACCTGCCATACCTTTTGCAGCCGCAACAGGGTTAATTCCACTTACAACATTTGCAATAGGTTCAATCGCCTGCATAATAAGTGCAACCGAACCAAACGACAGCAATAAACCGCTGACATCGGTGGGTAATCCTGTGATTAAGCCGTTTACAATTCCGCTCAAAAGCGACCCAAGAGTATTTCCAATTGCACTGAAAACCTCCGAGCTATTGTTTAGCAGTTCTGTAAATCCCGATATTTTCGACAAACCGCCGAGTGCAGCGACCAATAATACAATACCTCCGACAGCTGCCGCCATTGCCGCTAGGCTCTTTGCAAAGCCTTTTATCCCGATTCCCGACATAGCTTGCGCCGCGTTTGCCATAGATGAAATTACAATTGACAGCGACGCCATTCCTGTGAGAATATCAGTCCAGCCAGCAGCACCGCCGATTGCGTCGTCAAGAGAATCAACAAATGCCGAAATCATATTAGCCGCCGAATAAACAATTGCAGGGATTTTGACGGCAAGTCTGTCCATAATCTGTACGAGAATATCAGCGACAAGTTCAACTACCTGCGGAACATAAGTTTTGAAAGTAGAAAGAACCTGCGTTAAGGTCTTGAGCAGGGTTTCGGCAATTACGGGAACAGTTCCGTCAAGGGCGTTGCAAGCCGCATTTATAAGCGAAACAAGCATTGCCGAAAACGAATCGCCCGCCCGTGCGAACCCGTCAAACAGTGCCGATAGAGCCTCTCCGATAGACGCTGACGATATCACAAGACCCGCTGCAAGTGCAGTAAGACCAGTTGTCGCCATCATAATGCCTGCCCCGACAAGCGCACAGCTTACACCGAAAAGCGACATTGCACCCGAAAGAGCCATGATAGTTCCGATCACGGGCTTCATGAGCTTTGCGGCAATTGAAATAGTAACAAGCGTTGCTGCAAGCGCGGCTATTGATGTTACTATTTCCTTTACAGACATACCGCCGAGGATTTTCAGCACAGGAACAAGCATAGAAATACCCGCCGATACAGCGATAAGAGATACTGCTGCACCGCCCGTGCCTTTCATCGCTCGAAGTCCTATCGCCAGGATGCCAAACGAACCGCCGATAACAGTCATACTCCGTGCGATATCCGGCCACGACATAGAACTGCTCTTGATAAATGCCTTTGTGAGTGCATTTACTGCCGCAGAAACAATTAAAATACCCGCACCGATAACCATTATGTTTTTCGGCATAATCCTTGTCGTAGCAGCTACGGAAATCAGCGCACACGCCATTCCTGCCAAGCCTTTTCCAAGCTGTTCCCAACCAAGCCCTCCTAGGTCAGTTACGGAAGATGCGAATATCTTCATCGCCGCACCGATTGCAATAAGTGCAACGCCCGTAGACATCAAATGCTTCGCATTGCCTGTAAGCTTTGTAAAAGCCGAAATCTCAAGCAAAAGTGCACCAATCGAAGCAAGACCCTTTGCAATCTCTTTCCACGACATTCTGCCAAAATCACAGCAGGCTGACGCAAGGATTTTCATAGCCGCACCAAGCACAACCATTCCGATAGAAACGGAGAGCATCTTTACGCTGAATTTTGCGGTATTGAGGAAAATATCAACCTCTGCCAGCAGAACGCCTATTCCGGCAAGGCCTTTCGCAAGTTCCTCCCAACTAAGTGCCGCTAAGTCAACGCAAGCTGACGACAACACCTTAATTGCCGCCGAAAATATCACAATGTTGACCGCACCCTTCATCGCTTTTCCACTGACTTTGGACAGCAAAGCCGCCGCCCCTGCGATTACGCCTGCGAGTGCTCCGACACCGACTATTCCTTTTGCAATCTCTTCCCAACTAAGCGAGGATATCTTTTTCATCGCTCCCGCAAGTATTGATACCGAAAATGCAAGAGCAATAAGCATCGTGGCAGTCTTAGACACACCTCGGAATTTTAGACTCATTTTGCCGAATACAGCAAGCGCAGTCATAACCTCGGCAAGCAAAACCGTTACCGCCGCAAGACTGCCCGAAAGTTTGTCCTCGTCAATCGCCGAAAGTGCAATTAAAGACACAGTAAGTATAGCGACAGCCGCTGCAATTTTCAGCAATGTTCCTGCTTGAATGTTTTTCTGCCAAGCCTCCAGACTGCCACAAACTCCGCTCAGAATATTCTTAATTTCGTCAAATATCCCACGAACGTCGGCGACAGCCTCAAACATATCGGTTACTCCACCGAAAAATTGATGGATTTTAATGAGAATGGCGGTGATTATTCCACTGTTCAGTACGTCAACTATACCGCCTATTCCGCCCGATGAAAACGCTTTGCCGATTCCCGAAAGAACAGTTTTTCCGAAAGACGCAGCCATCGCCGCACCT
This sequence comes from uncultured Ruminococcus sp., assembly GCA_964616605.1. GTDB lineage: Bacteria > Bacillota > Clostridia > Oscillospirales > Ruminococcaceae > CAG-115. The sequence continues at coordinate 25,452 of CAZTRH010000018.1, read as the reverse complement.
TTTTTCAAAGCATTCCACAAACCCGACAGCACCGAAAACATACTGTTGTAGTTTTCGAGTGACAGCTTTTTGCTTACCGCCTCACGAAATGTGTCTATGCCCTCTTTCGCTTTTGTTATTGCAGACGAAATATAATCTATCGTCTTTGAAAAGATTTTGTTTTCTTCCGCTGCGTCGTGCAAAGAACTTATCCAACCGCCAACAGCCGCCGCAATTTTCAGAAATCTGTCTCCTATGCCGCCCATATTGCTCAGCAAAGAAACTGCCGTGCTTGCCGCTGTCTTCACAGCAGACAATAGCAAATCCACCGCAGAAAACAAGCCCTTGAACACAGCCTTAACTCTCTCCGACTGTTCAGCTGTGAGCTTTAGCTTTTCCGACAGCTTAAGCAAACCCGATGAAAAATCCATCAGATGTTGCGGATTTATCGAGCCGAAAACTTCGCTGAATGCTTTCTTTATAGGAGTAAGCACGCTAAGAAGTCCCGACCACGCATTGGTAATTGCCTTGATTATCAAATCCCGACCGCCAAGACTTTTCCATGTTTCCAGAATATTGTTACGTGTTTCCGCTGACTTATTTAGTATCTCACTAAAATAATCTGAAACCTTAGTCCACAGTTCTTTTGCCTGCTCAAAGTCACCGATAAGAATTTGCCAAGTCTGTGTCCAGCCTGAACCAGCCGCCTCCTTTAGCGTATCCATAAGCTGCGTAAAGGTCTTGACTTTGGTTGCCGCCTCGTTAGCGGTGTTTCCCATTTTGATTATTTCTTCAGCTTGGGACTGAGTGTATCCCTCAGCAAGCAACTGTTCCTCGGTTAAATCTCCCGTAAAGGTTTCAAGAGTTTTTGTCAGAACATCAGCGGTGAGCCAACCGGTTTTTGTCAGCGACTCACGAAACGAGCCGTATTGTTTTTCCAGTGCATCAACATCGACACCATCAATCGCTTTCGCAGTGCGTTTGAGTGCGTTTTGAAATACTTGACCGCCCATACCGGCGTTTACTACGGAGTTCCAGTCCTGTAAAGTTACCTTTCCCGCGGCAAGAGCCTGCGAAAGCTGATACATTGCAGTTGATGCCTGTGCGGAAGTTGAACCTGATACGGCCGCAAGATTTGCTATACCCTTTATCGCTGCCACCGACTTATCCAGTTCAACACCCGCCGCAGTAAATGTACCGATATTCCGCGTCATTTCGGTGAAGTTGTAAATGGTTTTATCGGCATATGTATTAAGCTCGTCCAATGCGTTGTTCACATCTTCAAAAGTACTGCCCTTGCTTTGAGTGTTGGCAAGAATTGTTTGAACGGCATCAAGCTGCGTTTCATACTCGTCAAGGCCTGATTTCACAGGGGCAACAGTAAACTCAGAAACAAGTTTTTTTCCTGCGTTCACGACCGAATTTGTGATATTTGCAACCGCTGTAACTCCTGCAACCTGCAAAGCAGAGAGCTTCGCACTAACGGCGTTAAGTCCTGCTGTTAAAGGTGTAGCATCAAATTTTTTAACAGACTCGTTTACTTCATCAAGTCCTTTTGACGCTTCTTTCATACTTAACTTTGAATTTAACCTGTCAAGTGTGTTCATACTTTGCTCGACATTGCGTTCAAAGCTATTGTTATCGAATTGCATTTTCACAACTCGTTCATCAACGGTTCTGCTCACTGTTTCTTTGCCTCCTTTTGTATCCGCTCTGCGATTTCATTAAAGACAGGACGAATCGCAGGGTTTATGTAATCTCTGCCGTCCACCCAAGTACCGTTTACAGTCGCATGACCGTATTGTATTGCAACCGCAACGAGAGTTCCATTTTGAATATTGTCGTTACAAAATGATAAAGTAATGCCTCTCGGAGTTTGTTCTACGATATAATACCAAGACGCAGCGGTTCGCCCCGTGTCAACAGGGGTTGCTTTTTTAAGAGCTGCCACACCTTTTTCTCCGTATTCGTTCAGCCAACACAATTCGCCTGTCTGTTTTGCAGCTTTTAGGAATTTCTTGGTTTTCAAAAAATCGCCTCGCTGTCGGAATGCTATCATGCTATAACCTCGTCACATAATCAAGGCTTATCCATCCTGCTCCCGATTTCAGACGTCCCCAGCCCTTTTCAGACCCCATACCGTTTTTCACCTCGACAATAGTGAAAACTCCTTTCCCGGTAAAAAGCCCTGTTAAGGCGTAATTTGTTCCCGCACCTTTTCGTATGTTAAGATTGGAGATACCTACGCGTACCAAAAACGGCTCGAAAGCTTTTTCACCCTCGTCTTTTGTTTCTGATTTAGGATTGGAAAGTTCTTTTTTCACAAGTGCTCGGAACCAATCCATATCCTTTCCAAATACACTCAACCAGTTTTCTGGATCACCATGATTGGACGCATAACCTCTTGCGTGTGCTTCCTTATGACTAACAATGTTTTCGAGTTCTATCTCGGGAAATTCCTTCATAAGCTCTGCGCACCACTTTGCAGCAAGCGAAAAAGCCTGCTCAAAATACTCTCGATCACTGAGATTATCCTCTGCTATCTCAAACTGAATGTAAACAGGCGCATAATTATATGAACCTTTCGAGCCGCTTGCACAGCCCCAACAAGGAATATCGTAAGGGAGTATCTGCACTGCTCTGACTTCGCCGTTTTTATCCTTTCCGATAACGCCATGCGGGGTTACATCATTGCTATACGGGCCACCAAAATAGTTTTTATATATATTTTCACCACAAATTTCGGGAGCGTTTACATAACGAGATAAACGAGGATTATTAGCACCGGTGGAATGCACAACAATCCCTTGAGGGCGAACGTGGCACTTGCCATAATATTTTTTGTAGCAAGCCGAAAAATCGGCAATTGCCTTATAAGCGATTGACATATTATTATCCTTTCGTGTTGTATTTTTTTCGCCTTGCAGCGTTTAGTGCGGCATTTCGGCGACTGATTTCTCCCTTGCTCATTTTCTTGTGCGGACGACTTTTTACGCTGCAAACTCTTATCAGAGTAAGGAGTCTGTTCAAATGCCACTTCTGGCATTCAAATGGTATTCCAAGCGAAATAAGCCAGTAATAAATAAGTTCTGATGTAACCTGTTCGGAATTATAGCCACCTGAACCTTGCTCACAAATATGGGTCGCTGTCATCGGTGCTTCAATATAAGCGTTTACTTCTTCGATATTTTTTGCAGAAAGCCTGTCGTAAACGTTTTCTGGAACATTCTGTGTAATCGTCATACAGCGTATGTAGTCGATAGTCTGTTCAAACGTTTTTTCACCGCGTGATAAAAAAACCTTATTCCATCTTGACTCCCATTTTGAAACGGACACAAGAGAATGCTCAAGCCGCAGAACTGTTTCGGGATAATTGATAAATACTTCCCGTCCCTCGTCCCAGTATTCTGCGGCAGGAACAACCAATTTAAGCATTTGCCATCTTTATGGCAGTGGGGTCTGCGCTGTCAATCTTCGGAATTGCGCCCTGAACAAATTCAGTCATTTCCTTTTCGCTGCCAAGAAGTCCGAAAAGAAGTTCTTCATAAGCGGCTGACTGCTCAAATTCCTCGCACAGCTCGTCCGACTTCACAAATCTCTTTCCGTCCTCGCTTTTCTTGCCGAACGCAAGCATAACAATATCATGCACAAGCTTTACTGCCGCTGTAACATCTTCCGTCTGTGACAGTTCGTTTGCTGTTTTTGCAAAGCTTTCTATTGCGTTGCGGTTCTGAATTACCTCGGTTCTGGAAATATTGAAATAGAAATCCTCGGTTCTCGTATTGCCGTTAAAGTCGGTGTATGTAATAGTTTTTGTAAGCATAAAAATCTCCTCTTATAAACAATAAAAATTCCCCAACAATATGCACATTACTGCACACTGTCGGGGTTCATAAATATCAGCCTGCGGCGAAAAGCGTTACAATCTCATCGGGCAGGGGAAGTCTGGGTTCATCGGAGTCGTTACCATAGAGAATATCCTCCAATTTTTGCAGCTTTTCAGGGGCAACCTTTGTCGAGTCGATAATAAGTCGTGCCGTTGGCTTGTGTCCCGCTACGTCAACAGGCGTGGTAGTAAACTCCCACGACATCTCCATAGCCTCTGGGCTGTCATTAACTGTAGAATAGGACGCTTCACTGGGAGATGCCTTTGCACCATAAACCAAATGCAGCTTATAGCCATGGTCTTCGTACTTTGTATCGTTTCCGAGAATTGTTTTGTAAGCAAGACCGAACATCTTTCTCGTCTGCTGGCCGATAGTTACACCCTCAGCAATCTCTGCCGAGCCATCACACTCCGTAAACTCCTCTGGATATGTGTATGCAGTTATAGTTCCGCCGAAATCCTCTGCGGCCGTAAGGCTCAGATACTTGATGTTATCGGCATAAATAGCAGACGAGTCCGCACCCGATGGGCTTTCGCTTATAGAACTAATTCCGCTCCACGCTACACCCTTATTGTATGCTCCGCCGTCCTGAACAGGATAAAGCACACATTTGCTTATACCTGTTTCGTAGGTCCTTTCGCCTACCTTATCCCATACTAAGCCCATAATTTGTCCTCCTTAATAATATAAAGTAAATACATCATGATTCAGATTATCTTTCTGATAATGACGGTTAAAACGACAGCGAAGCAGAGAATTAACTCTGCCCCGTATCGTACTGTCAGGATTCTTGTCAATAACGGTGACTGAATAAACCCCTCTAGATAAATAGTTACCATCGTCTGCAAAAGTATTTTCAATCCCGTCAAGTCCGTATACAATAGCGGGATAATTCATTTTAACAGATTCAGGAGGTTGGAAATATACATTTTTGCTCCCCAGCACTTCGCACAGTATCTCATGAAGTTCCAACCTGCGCTCCGGTTCGGTCATTATATGCACCCCCTATCGACAGTATAAGCCTTGGATATTGTACCTCTATTGAGTTCACTTTCCACTTTGCACCCATATAAACAACATAGCGTATACTTTCAAGGCAGGAAGTCACAAACGGGTCGGCAATTATGCTCAGCTCATTGGATAGGCTGACATTATCATTAAGCTGACCCGATTGTTCGTTTTTGCTAAAACAGCGTGTAATATCCCCACGGCAGATGTGTTCCGTTATCTGTTCTTCCCACACGCCGGGGGAAGTTTCAATGGTTTTGGAAAAACCTATTTTACCGCAGAATTTTCCCATTTTGAATTATTCATCTCCAAGTTCAGGTGTTGCAGTTGTTACAGGCTCTTCAAGAGCGATAGCGGAATAAACTCTCGTCAATGCGCCCGAAACTCTTGTTTCTATGAGGTACTTTTCCTGATTGAAGTCGATGTCAAATTGGTTGAACTTGGTTATTTCTCCGCCCTTAACTGAGCCTATCTGATAATCGGCAAGATTTACGAAAATACCAAGCAGCTTTTTCTTGTCACCCGTCTTGGTGGTTCTCACTCTGCCCTCAAACTGCTCCGCTGTGTGGATATTGCCGACATTAAGTGCCGCAGCAAGGTCGGTCTTGCTGTTGTAAATACGTCTGCCGTTAAGGTCGCGGGCAAGAAGCATTACGTTCAGCAGATGCGGAGTGCAGAAGAAATCGGGAGTACCGCTGCCCTTGTAGTTTTCACGGGCATACAGTGCCGATGAGATGATAGCCTCTGCATAAATATAATTTGTGCCGAAATTTTCACCGTTCAGTTCTGACTTGACAGCATTCACATCTACATCTGTGTGAATAGTGTAAAGCTCATCGTCGTTCCAGATTGAACGGATATGCGTTTCATCAATCTTAGCCTCATCGCCCTCTTCTCTGCCATCGCCTATCATGATAGCGGTTGCGAGTTCTTCATTGAGGTTCTGACGCATAATGCCATACTGATAGCTTACAACATCGAAGTCCTGAATATCATTGATATCGTCACGAGAAAGAGCGTCCTTACGATAAATAGTCTGTGGGTCGGTGGTACGCTTAAGCAGTTTTACATTGGGAGCATCGGTTTTTTTCTTGCCCTTTCTGAAGCCGCTTGCTCTGACACCGCTGTCACGAATATCAACCTGCTTTGTGCGTATTCTTGCAAACGGAGATTTGTGCGTTTTCTGCATAACAACTCCCACCCAGCTCTGGTCGCGGGTTACAAGCTCTGGTGCACCGGGACGGACGTCCTTATAATCGGGGAACAGCACGTCTATATCGTCAAAGCCGTGCATAATTTCACCGCCGCTGTTTTCTTCAAATATCTCGATAGCTGTTCTCAAACTGCCCACGCTGTTGGACTTTGCCATACCGATTATTTCACTCTGGTCGGCATGAGTAAGTACCTCTGTGTCATCTGTTCCGCTGTCAAAAATGTTGTGCTTCATCTTGGTTCCTTCCTCCTCTTCGTCATCGTCTGCCTTGCCGTTATCAGATATCAGCTTCGCCATAAGGGCGTATACGACTGTCTTCTGCTTTTCCGTAAACGTATCGAATACGTCCTTAACCGTTTCCTCTTTCTCGGTTGCTGCCTTATTATCCGCCATGTCTTTTTCCTCCGTTTCGTTGTTTTTGCACGAAATATCAGCGTGAAACATCTCTATTTCTTCTCCAGTGTATATTTCTGCATACTCCTCTTCATTATCGCCACTGTGTTCCAAAACAGTGTCAATAAATGCGCCGGGGTTCGCTCCTGCAAGCACAAGAGAAACCTCTCGGATTACGCCGTGCAGAACATTTCCACCCTGCTGTTTAAGCTGATTTGCACATATCGAAAGTGCGTTGACATCGCCGTGTAATATAAGCTGCTTCGCATTTCTGCCCTGTTCGGTATCGTTTAGCCTACAATACGCATACACTCCATCGGGGCGGTTTTCGAGCAAAGCGTGCCCCAAAACATTATCAGGAGTATCGTGACGATGATTCCACACAAGTGGAACAGTCTTTCCGTCATTATCCCGGAACGCGTCACGCATAATAGTTCGCCCATCGGCGCACCGCAAACCGTTTTTGGTTGCCCAGCCGCTGAAATCATAATTTTCCATTTTGAATTTTTCCTCCTTCCTCACTCTGACCGCTTTCGGCGGTTTTAAGATTACTGTTTCTGAGTTCGTTCGCTTTCGGATCATCGGACGGTTTCATACCAATCATCTGTCTGATTTCATTAGATGTGAGTATTTCGTTTCTCGTAAACTTGTCCGCAGCTTCAGCAAGTTCTGCAACAGGCACAAGCTTGAACGGTTCCGTCGTATACGAAATAGACTGCCGCTCCTTGCGTGCGTCCTCCGATAGAAACTTTCGGCACATTTCGTCCGCTATCGCCGTAAGTATCGGTGCGATAGTCCGGTTATGATAATTCAGCATTGTTTTCTCGTCTGCCGTCCCGTCCATTATCTCCTTGGTGATACCCAACTGGCTGTAAAGCATACTCGTCAGATACTCAATCTGGGACATAAGGTTGTTTTCGACAGGGCGATTAAGCTGAGTTATATGTTCCGTGCCGTCTGTATAAGCGATACCATACTTTGAACCCGAAAGCTGCTGTTCAATATCCTGCCGCCGCTGTTCCGCCTGTACTTTTCTTGCCTCGGTCTTGATAACATACGGCAGCTGAATAATCAAATCCAATTTGCCCGAACCACTCTGCTCGTCTATCGCGTCCAATAAATTCAGTTTTCGGACAAGTCTTTGCATAGTGGAGTTGGGACTGTTCATAACCGCATAAAACGGGTTTTCGACAATCGCACAGCAGCTTTTGGGCAGTAAAATATCCTGCCGCTGTCCTGCGCACTCGTTATAAACATTCACACGGATATGGTACGGATACCAGTCTATGATTTTTCCTGTTCGCATTGACAGAATATCATATTCCCCATCTTTGGGGTCGCCATCCGTATCTATCGGGATTATTGCAACACAGCCTTCGTCCAAAAGCGACATTACAACGTCCTGTATAAATGCACTGCCTGTCTGGTCGACATTTGCAGATTCCGTAAGACAGCGGTTAAGCCCCGAACTAACTTCACGCAGATAATATCCGTTTTCATCAATAACTGTGTGACGAATGTTCACTGCTGACACATCAAGTGCTATGCGGTTGTACACAGACGTAACTATCGTCCGTTCGCTCCCATGGACAAACCTCACTCTGTCGGGGCGGTAAAAGCTCCCGTAACCCACATTTTGATATTGTTCGGTCTGGTCACGCGAAAAAAAAGCGTTCCAGACCCGTTTGAGTCTGGAACCTAGTGATATTGGCATTTGTCGTGTTCTCCTTATTGTTTTTACTCCTTAAGCTGCTTAATCGCCAACGCAATAGACAAAGCCGAAGACCCCGCTGCCAGCACGCCGCTCGCCGCTGTAAGAACCTGCGATACAGCCTTTCTTCCCGCCGAAATATCAGACGCCTTTGCGGTGTTGAAAAGGTCGTTATACTGCCTTTCCGTAAGCTCACGGTTTATTCTGTCACGCAGTTCCTTATCCGTCATATTCGACAAATTCATTCGAGGCTTAGTTGTTTTCTTGCGGGTGCTGCGTTCAAAATTCTGCAGCTCTCTCGTCAGTTGTAAACCAACATCGCCTATCTTCTTAGCCTTTTCGAGGTCCTCTCTCGCCCATCTGTCGGGGTCATTAAGCCCACTTTCGGTGTATCGGTCTTTGTTCTTTTTGCGGTTGTTCTTGATTCTGTCTTTTTCAAGCCGTCTTGCTCCCGCGTCTGTCAGCGTGCCATCATAATTCTGATACCGCCTTACGCCCCATTTCATTCCCTTTACACCGAAATGCCGCAATTCGTTTTCTGTCATGCTTTCCCTCCCATTTTGAAATTTAGTCAAAAGCTGCCTTTACTCAAAAGCGTCCCTGTTCAGCTTATATGCAATGTATGCGTCCATCATAGCCGCAACTGGGTCGATTTTTGCCTCCTGTCTTTTCTTCAGCAGTTTTCGGTTTCCGTTGGTGTCCTCAATAGTAATGCAGTTTCCCATCGCATATGACATAACCTCCTCGTCAAATATCAGCAGCCTGTCTTCGGCAAGCTTTTTCAGTTCACCGAGCGGAACGGATTCCGTTTTCGCGCCTTGAATAACTTTCTCTATCCCGAACGGTGTGTTCTCTCTCGCCCATCTTTCCACAAATTCCTTTGCGTTGTACGGGTCATAACCAAACGCACGGACATCATAACCGCACGAACAAATATGCCTGTCGAGGTCATCGTACACAAGCGTTGTATCCAGAATAGCACCTTCCATAACAATAAGGCTGCCCTCGTCAACAAAGCGGTCATATTTGCTTCTCATGGCGGGCGGCAATTTCATTAGAGTTCTCGATGAAATATAATTTCTCGTCTTAACCCCAAACCGTCCTGACGACATCGGAAACAGAAATGTAAACGCACAAAAATCATCACCCTGCGAAAGGTCGCCGCCCATAGAACACGGCATTTGCCAGAAATCCCGCTTTCTGTGCGGCAAAGTTTCCTCGTATGTGAAAAAATATGTGTATCCCTCCAGCGGCAGTCCAAAACGCTTTGCCAAAATATCGTTGCGTGCCGCAGGAGCTTTCTCCGCTCGTTCGACATCAAGTTGATATGTTTCGTAAGTCACAGTTTTGCCGATGTTCGGGTTTGCTTTTACCCACATTTCGGGGTTGCCCACCTCGTCTACGCTGTCAAGCTTATACCAAAATATTGACACATGAGGGTTTATGTACTCGCCTTTGAGTATGCTCATAAGTTCCATTTTTACAGAATCGCCGCTGCCGTTTCGCACTGTTCCTTCAGAACTTATCGCGATAATAAGATAATCGTCATTTTTTGACGCACCCTGCTCAAGCGCACCGATAACGTCTTCGCGGACATCACCCGAAAGCCACTCGTCAACCGTGTTAATTCGGCTGTTCAGTCCTTGAAGTTTGTCAATACTCATCGGGCGGATTTCGAGCAGCGAACCCGTGAGGAAGTCCTCAATGCCTTTCTTGGTCGGAGAAAGCTTCACTCGGTTTGCTTTAGAACCGGTTGTGTTTTGTAAAGACCCCTCCGTCAGAAATTTGAACAGCGGACCTCTTGCTCGTGTTATTGCCGTTCTAAGTGGCGAAAGCACTTCTTCTGATTGCTTCATTGTAGGCGCGGTAGTTACTTGGTGCGTGGTTGTGGTGTCCACCGTCAGGAAATATCCGTGTATAGCGGCAGCGTATTGTGATTTTGCCGCTCCGCGCCCGACTATAAGAAATTGTTTTGTAATAAGCCTTTTCTTTATCCGCTTGGTGACATACCTACCACCTCGCCCGTTTTCATGCGGAATATAAACGCTGCGTTCAATAAAGTAATACCACCCGAAAACCTGCTCGCCCCACAATTTGAAACTGTCCAGCAAATGCAAGTCAGAGCCGTCCGTCAGTGTCAGTTCGCTTTCGCAGAATTTAATCCAGCCCTCCACGGCATTCGGGTCATAGTATATTCCCCTGTTCGCTATAAGCTCGTCTATTCGGTGCATTTCCATTTCAATTTCGCGGCATATAGGGATTTCGCCTCTTAAAACAGCCTCACGAAACTGCCCATAATATTTCGGCACAGCCGTGTTTGACATACCCATTTTTAGTTGTCTCCTTTTTGCGACACATTACGGTTGACATTTTGAATACGCAGTGCTATAATAAAATTGTGCAGCAATTTGCACAACTAAAATATAGGAGCGTAAAAAAATGTTCAAGAAAAATTCAAAGGATAATCTCCAGCCCCTTGCCGCTCTCGAAAAGGCGGGTCTTATCAGCATAGACCAAACCGAGATTGCACAAGCAAATTTGCAAGACCGCACAAAATATGTTAAACTCGATATTGACTCTGCTGAACGCGTTCAGCTTGAGGGACTACTGGCACAATTACCCCAACTCACAATGTCGGGAGCAATGGCTGAAATGTATGTTGTCAAATTCCCGAAAGGTGCGCCGCATACGCTTATGAAATATAAAAGCGGCGGTTATGGCTCACCAATTCAGGGCGCTGACGGAAACATTGTCGACCATGCTGCGTTCTTTAATCTATCGGCGGTATCCACAATCGCAATGGTATTTAGTGTATTGTCGATAGCGACTATGCAATATTACCTTGATGTCATTGACCGCAATTTAACATACATAAGCTGCAAAATTGACAAGATACTTGATTTCCTTTATGGCGACAAGCGTGCGGAATTGTTCGCCCGTGTTCAGGATACCAGAATAGCCTACAACAACTTCTCGTCTATTATGAACAACGATATTCAGCGTGAAAGCACGGTTTCCTCTCTGCACCAGTCCTCTCTCATAGCCTTGCAGGATATAGAATTTTACATTCAGAACCTCAAGGATATTTCCGAACGCAGCACCGAAAATGACGCTCGGCTTGTCGCAGATGCTGTTACAACGGCGCTTAATACCAAAGACAGCCTTTACCTCGCTCTTCAGCTTTACATCTCCACGCAAATCCTCACGATTTTCTACACGGGCAATACCGACTCTGCCTATGTGGAAAATGTTCGCAGCGACCTCAACGAATACATTGAAAAGTGCAATCAGCGCGTGGTGGCAGTTTTCAATCGTCTGACAGACCGTGTAACCAATTTCAAGGACTCACGTCTGCCTGCGGCTGCAAAGCTTGACAGACAGCCGCTCCTCGATAGGCTCTCCGAAACGCTCGCAGAGCTTGATGACGGAAAGCTGCTTAATAACCGCAAAATCGTTGCCGAAGCGCTCGAAGATGTCGGAAAAGAAACCGAATATCTCATCAGCGACAACGGCGAGATTTACTGGAAGAAAGGATAGAGTATGCCAAATTGGAGAAAATCGTGTCAAGGCAGTTTCATCAATACTAACGGCGTACGGGTCTGTGGGGCGGCGAATGCTGTTCATTCTCTTAAAATCGCACAAGAAACATTTGATAGCTGTATGACAAAGACCAAAAATGCAGCACCGCTCGCTTTAGGAATAGCGGTATGCGGCTGCACCATAGGAGTTGCAGGCAAATTGCTTTGGGACAAGGTTCAAAGCCGCAAAGCCGAAGAACCGCAAGAGCCAGAATCTTTACCAGAAGAAAGAACGGAAAACTTTGAAGAAAATCAACCTTAACGCTATATTTACTCCGCGATGCAACAACATAGCAATTTACCTCCTATCAGACCAGTGGCACGTCAGCCATCACCAGTATTCTCCACTCCAGCTCTTGAATATTCCTGTTTATAGCGTCCGTCACCGAAGAACTGAGCGGCGGGTCGAATAAAAGCCTTACCTTTAATCCGACATAGCTTTTCACCATCTGAAGCCGTGGGTCGTTTCCCATGAAATCGCTCCAAGTCGTGGCACTGTCGGTTATCGCAAACCCTTTTTTATTTCCCACTCCAAGCTGATTAAGCACACCGAGAACCGTGTTGATATGAATAATAATATCTGCATCAAAGTCGGAGCATTCGTCTGTTATGCCAAGCAAACTTTTGGTTGAAGTAAGTATACTTTCCATTATCTCTCCTTATCATTTTGAATTTTTCCGCCAAGGGCAGGTGTCAAACCTCGTCCGTTCTGTTAGCTGAACCGTATTAACGGAGTTGCCGCCGTAATGTATTACATTATGTGTGTCGTGCGAAACGCAAATAAGGTATTCGGGATTCAGCAAAAGCTCGCTCCTGTTCTTTATATCCTCAGCGGTAATTGGGTTCATATGGTGTATCAGAATTTTCCCCACTATATCGCACCCGTTTACGCCAAGGTCGCACCCATTGTCACGTATAATCACAATGTCACGTATCCGTTTCCATTCAGCGGAACGATAGAATATCTGATTGAGATACCTGTCAAAACCGAACGTATCTGCACCGACTATACTGTCAAGCTTCAGATACTCCAAACGCTCCTTGAACGAACCCAGCTTCAAAAGCTCTGTGCATGTTCTTATCACAACTTCACCATTATAGTGCTGCGCAGACTACCATAGTTGCCAACTAATGTCGCAAAGTTCTTTCCGCTGATGGATATAATGTTTGTTTCCGTACCTAAAAGACTAGGCGAATAATAAAGCATATATACATCGTCACTTAACCCTCCTTTAAACGGGTCGGGTAGTCGAAATGCAATCGCTTTATTGGCAGAAAAACTTGTACACGGTAACATACATGTTGCAGTACTGTTTTCACTAAATATGCAATAGGGATACATGGAACTACTACCTGCTCCGAATAGCAGTATATTATCGTCTGCAGTCCGCGTAATTCCACAGCTAAGTTTTACACTCGTACCGTCACCGCTTATACCAACGACCACGGTTTTGTCGGTTTTCACATAATACAGGTAAATAATTCCTCGGGCAGATGAAGTAGTAACCGACACTGACGTTCTTGCGCAGTCCACTGTCCCATTTCCAACGCTAACATACACAGCAGCGGAACCAGATATTGTAAATTGAAAGAAAGCTTTTTCGGTATTGCAAACTCTTGTGCCATCAAGTTTCCAGTCAAGCACTTTTGCTAACGCCGAAGCTAAAGCATACTGTGCAGCTTCGGCAGATGTGCTATGTTCGTCAGACGTTGCCCAATTGACATTAACCGTTTTTATTTCAGCCATAAAAATCCTCCTAATTTATTGATAAAGACGAGCAAATAACATCATCGATTATAATCTGCTCATATACTGTGGCCACCATATCAGTACAAATAACATCTCCGCCTTCGTATTTTGGGGTTGCGGAAACAACATAAAGTGGTTGCATAGCAAGTCCCGTAATCAGACCTCTATTGTAATCGTCGCTCATTCCTCGTCCTCCGAAAAATCATCACCCTTGTAGTTTTTCATAGCTTCAAGGGCATTTTTGTACAATTCCTCAACTCGCTCTGCTGATTGGAGAGCCTGTGTCTTTGCTGAAATAAGTTCACGCTGCTTTTCAAGAATTTCTTTCTCAATCCGCTCGCGTGTTGACCCCATCTTCAGGAAATGTGTAATAACCTGAGACGACGCAGTCCCCTCCCTCAATTGCTTTTCAGCTTGATCGACAGCAAGCGATATAAGCTGCTGCTCACGAGCCTCGGGTGACAATGCTGGGCGAATCCTCCCACCTTTGACGCCAAACATTGTATTACTGTTTTCTTTTTCCATACTGACCCCCAGTCAAATATAAATATGTTTCTCGAAAATACCCGCCGGAGATTTTTCAAAGACCGCCGCGATAAAGGAGGGGGTGTAGTTTTTAAGCACCCCCTCCCCTACATCACACAGCCTTTTTATAGATGTCGCGGAAGTCAAACTTGATTATCTCATCAATTGCACGCTCGATTTCCGCTGCGTTTTCATCATCGGTCATCTGTTCTGAGATTCTTGCAATTCGTCCAAGATATGCACAGGTATGATAACCTTTTTCTTCATCAAACAAAAACCACTGGTCGAACTGCTGAAAAGGGTCGTATGGGTTATCGAATGTCGTTAGCCGACATCTTGTGTTCATGTAATTCCTCCAATCATTCTAAGTATTTACGCACTGTTGTACTCGAAATGTTAAGTGCTTTGGCTATCTCTCTGGCAGTATAACCAGACGCGTTCATAGCGGCTATACGATTGATCTTCGCCGCATTAAGTGTCGTTGTCGCACGAGGCGTAGCACGTTGCCGCAAAGCATCAATGTCCGTGTTGTTAAGAATCTGATAAAGCTTGTTTTCGCTTATCGCTCCAGCCTGTATAGCCGCCCATTCGCTGTCCGTAATAACAACAGGTTTGCGTGATGCGCCTACCTTTGAACGGGCTGCCGCCAACGCTTGCTGTTTTGCTTTCTTCAATTCTGCTTTAGTCATATCAGGATTGCTTTGTTTTTTAGCATTTACAGTTACATTTGCCATTATCTGTGCCTGACGTTCTCTGGGAGCATTCTTCAACGCTATATTAAGCTTTGCTGAAAGTGAACTGACTTCCGCAGCATACGCTGAATTTGCTGTGGAGCTATATTCAATCCTTCCCGTGCTGAGCATTTCTTTTCTTGCTCGATTTGCCAAAGATTTCATCTTGTTCGCATATCTTGCGTAAGACTCCTCTTGCGGAGTTCCTGATGAAAGCTCGCGTGCATCTTTGACTTCTGCCATGCGATAACTTGTTTGGGTGCGGGTCTGTGTTTTGCCGTTTTTGTCGACATAAGTCTCAGTAACTTCTTTCCAGCTCTTCTCGCCTGTTTCGGGGTCGATTTTCGGACTGCCCTTACGCTTTGCGACCTGAACCTCAGACTTTGCCCTTGAAATCAGTGTTGACGCTCCGTCATGATATTTTTCATTCTCGTCCACTCGTCCTTGATACTTCCGCTTAAGATAAGCAATATCGTTGTCTTTTTCGCTCTGCTTATAGTCAAGCTTGTGCTTTTCCGCGTCAATTACCACCATGCTGTGACGAACAGCTTTCGCTATTTCGTCCTGTGGGGCACCCTTCAGCGTCATATCAGTGATAAGATTAGAAATCGTGCCCATTTCTATCTGCGTGTTTTTCATGGGTCGGAACGTCCCCTCTGCCTTACCGCCATATTCCATTTTCGGGTCAAATCCCTCAAGTTGTTTCAAAGCAGGTGTAGATGTAATTTTAACTTTTCCGCAGGGAATAACCATAGCCGTATCGCCATCGAAGTCCGCACCGGAAAGACGAGCCGCAACTTTGCTGTTTATACCCACCGCGTCTAACGGGTCTGTTCCGATAATCTCTCGGGCAGACGCTTTCTTGTTATTTACGGTGAGAATGGGAATTTCAAATGTGCCGCCGTGCGGATATCTTACCAGTGCAATCTGTTCGCCGTCATCATAATTCGGCGCGTATATCTCATTATCTTTCATATCGGTTACGGGGATAAGAACCTGATACTTTTGTCGAGGCAGTGCAGCTGCTTTCAGATGAACCGCTGCCGCGTCGCAATCATCCGCAAAAGAATTGAGCAACACTTTTTTCACTGTTGGATTGTTGAGCGAGCATATTTCCTCAAACTCTGCTTCTTTGTCCGCTTCAGCAAGCCCAAGCTGTTGGTTGATAAGTTTCATGCTTTGTTTAGAAAGAAATTGTGACGGAAGATTGTCCGCCCATTCACCCCAGTCGCCCTCCTCGGCACGTTTGTTAATCAGCGAAAGCCGCTTTTTGCCGTTTTGGTCGTAATAGTAGCTTTGACCGCCTTGCTGCCCGAGCGGATTATCGGGGTCGACTATGCCCTCTTTTATCAAAGAACCAAATGGATTTTCGGGGTCGGCGGATATCTTTTTCAGAACATCGCGCATATCCGTGCCGCTCTTTTTATTGGTGTTAAATATCACATCCACACCGTCTGGCATATTATCGGAGTATACCGCCATGCCTTTAAGATATCTGTCACCATCAACCAATATACGAACTTGTGCGTAATGAGAGTTACCAAGAGATAAATCATCAACATTTCGGCGAATTTCTATAAGTCCGTCTTTTTCAAGACCTCCGTCCTCCGCATAGCGGATTTTGAGCCGCTTTGAATCCATACTTTCGGGATAAACAAATTTCGGGTCATATGTATCGCCGCCGTCATGAGAAATATAATCTGCAACGGAATGCACCTTTTCAAAGTCGTACATTTCTTTGTATTCAGTTCCCTGCGGACAAATAACCTTGATATTGGTCTGCTTGCCTGCGTTCGTCACTTGCGGAACACCGCCGCCGTAAATCGGATAACCCTCTGCCTCGAGAATGTAAAGAGCTTGGTTAAGTTTTTCTCTGGATATTCCGAGTTCACGCTCAACGCCCGTCCCGACATCAATTATTCCTTTTTTCTCAATCTGTTTTCTGAGAAAATCAGCGGTTGATTTTGCAACATTCATTCGTGCTTCTGAATGCTCGTTCAAAAGCGTTCTGACTGACGAGTCGTTAGAATATCCCATTTTCTCTGCGATAGCTTTAAGACTGTATCCCTTCTCCCGCAAAGTTTTAGCAATCTCAACTTCAGCATTACGCCGCTCTGCTTTTGCAACAGATTTTGCAGCACGATATTCAGTGGTCGAAAGACCTACTGACGCTGCTATTTCGGTTTCTGACAAACCCTGCTTTTTCAGTTCCTCGCACCTCGCAAGGAAGTCACCGCTGTGCTGATAGGGATTATCACCCGACCCCCATGGGTAACGTCCAGAACGCCGCTTTACACCGTAGTGTTTCAAAATATCTTCAAAATCCCGGTCAATATCCATAGTGGTACAAACGCTGTTGTTTTCGTCGGTGATCATATATTATCCTCCTGCTTTCTGATTTCTTCAATAATCCCGTCAAAATTCTTGATTTTAAGCATTACCCCACTTATCTCTTCAGAGACAGGAGTATAGCACACGATTTCGTTGTTCTGATAAATACGCAGTTCGATAGAAATATCGCTTGGTTTTACGCAATACTCCAAACAAAACAAAGCGGCATATATCTCCAGTTGCTCCATGTGAGCGGGAACTGCGCCCGTTTTAAGGTCGTGAATACGCAGCAGATTATCACGAAACGATATTGTGTCTGCTGTGCCGAAACAGTTATCGGAAAAATATAATACCTGTTCGGGTGTCATCTTGAACCCGATAGCATCGTTCACATACATATTGAGTGTTTTATGTACCTTGGGCAGCTTTTGTCCGAGCTTGATACACCGTGCCGCAAAATCATGCAGAATTGTTCCTTTCTGTGCCGCCATATATTTCAAATATGCATCGGCAACTTTATCCCCATCGTAATTAACCCAGTGGTATTTACTTGCTCCTAGAAAAGCGTGTAAACCCTCAAGATTGGAATGCCTGTTGAAGATCACGAAGTACCTCCTCTCTGTTTTCGGGGTATATAAACCTTGCAAACGACAGCCTATTGAGATTATCAATATAATACTGCTGATTAGGCTGAACGTGAGCACCTTTACGGGATTTACATTCTAAAGCCGCCCATTTATCTTTCCAAAGCACTATAATGTCGGGGATGCCTTGGCAGTAATTCGGGTCGTTTTTAAGAACAACACAATCAGGGAATTGCCGTTTCAGTTCCTTGATAAGCGCCGCCTGAAATGTGCTTTCGAGCATAGTAACCCTCCTTTCAAAAAATAAAAGAGCATCAACAAACGGTCTTAAAGACACGTCCTAAATGCTCTCTTCATAAAAGTGTGTGTAATTGTTGCGTGTTAAGTCGCTGTGCCCGTTTACCCGTTTTCTTTTCGTAGCTATATAATAAATATAATTTTTACTTTCGCGTTTAGTTGAAAGAAAAAGCGGGCAAGCGGGCGAATATCAATGAAACCGCTTAACAAAGCCATTTTCCGCTGCCCGTTTCTTTGCAAAATGTGGGTAGCCGCCCACTTTTTTCGGGCAAATTTGTCAGGCTCTGCCAAATATCTTTTCATTCTGCCGATTAAAATTGGGCAGTCAGCCGATCGTGAACTCCTCATTTTTGCTGAACAATCCACTGATTTTGTTTTTCAGCTTAGGGTTTGCTGCAACCACAATCGCTGTCACAGCAACAGGAATAATAAGATGTTCAAGCCAAAGACGAATTTCTCTGGCAGCTTCAATTTGCTTGTAAGTCATAATTTTACCTCCAATAAAAATGGAGATGCCCGCTAAGGCATCTCCTCAAAATATAAGTTAAATATTTAGTTTTTCGTGCATTTTCTTTTCTGCTGATTGGTATGATTTCAAACATGCACAATCTTGAACACAGTGCGGGTAATCTGCGCAAGGCAAACGGCAAAACTGGCAGAGGAGCTCTTTCCTCTCAGGAAAGGGAACTTCTTCCTCAAAGTGTTCAACTACCACATTCCACGAACCGTCTTTTTGCTTGACGGGCTTTGCAATTGCTGACTGTACTTTCATGCTGTTCCTCCTAACGCAACCGATAGTTATAATTCATCGTGCATTTTCTTTTCCGCCGATTTGTATGATTTCAAACATGGACAATCTTGAACGCAATGCGGGTAATCCTCAAAAGTCAGACGGCAAAATTGACAGAGTGAATCTTTTCTCTCTGGAAACGGAACTTCTTCCTCAAAGTGTTCAACCACCACTTTCCACGAACCATCTTTTTGTTTGACAGGCTTTAAGATTGACGACTGTACTTTCATGCTGTTCCTCCTAACGCAAAATATCAATGTGCCATGCTAATTGTTATTATAGCACATTCAAAAGGAAAAGTAAAGAGCCTTGTTCAGACTCTTTACCATTTGGTCACGATATAAGATTATTATATCGCTGCTGCAGCTTGTCGATATCTGCTGAATAATTCTGAATAATCACGTGGTAATGCATTTTTCCTTTATCGGTTTTATACATTTCTACGCACCATGATGTTCCATACTCAAAGAGCATTTTCAGACAAATATCAAGCTGTTTGCCGTTTACAGCTAGTAAGTATTTCATGACCTTACCTCCTTCCATAATAGAAGGTGTATTTTGTGCGTTTTATTTCGGGTTAAGTTCCCTGACGAACCGCCCTTCGTTAAATTGCTTTTTGTCAGCAAGGGCACGACTTATGGCAATATCAATCCCTGATTTGGATTTTAAGTGATAGTACCACAAATCCGTATACGGAGTATTAAGCCTGTCGGTTCGGCCTGCCGCTTGCGTCATCACCTTGTAGGAATAATTCTGTGACCAAAATATCATAGTGTCAGTCTTGATACAGTTCCAGCCCTCACAGCCCGCCGTATATTGCACAAGATAAACCCATCGGTCGTTGTCGGGTATTGGCTGATGTTTGATACCGTTCCATTCGGCAACAACCGTCCCATCACAATAAGGAAGTGACCGCAAAATATCAAGCTCACAATCAAAATTGTAAAACACTATCGCACGGGGGTGTGTTGACAAAATATCAATCAAAGCCTTTGCTCTCGTTTTATCCGTGTTTACGACCCGCCGCAGAGCGTAACAGACATCACTGCCGCTGTTAAGCGGTTTATCCTCCCACACATTCCAACGCTTTCGCAGGATTTCTTTATATAAGGAAATATCATAACCGACAAATACATCTTCATGGTGGGAAACGGTAGGTCTGTTAAAATCCATATTTATGAGAATGCTCTCACGCAGTCTTGTCAGACGGTGAGTGTTTATGTATCGGTCAATCTTCGGAAATTTCACTCTTGGATTATAAATGATATGCTCCCGTGCAAACTGCGTTCGGTTTTTGAAAAAACCGTTTGCAATGAACACAGGAATATAATCCTGCCATGTATCCCCGGGAGTTGCTGATAATAAAATCCACTGATTTGAAGCCGCTATTTTCAGAAAAGATTTCACCCAAGCACCTGACCCGACCACCCGCTGTTCGTCAAATATAAAAAATGCGTTTTTCACATCTTTGTATTTACCAATATTGTTCCACGAGTCAATAACAACCTCGTTGTTATAAAGTTCACTCCGCTCGGCAGAAAGGAGAAAGGGCGAAAGCTCGCCCTCCCACTCTTTTGTGTCACGCTTTCGTGCGGTAGTGATTATGTAGATGTCTTGAATTGCAACATCGTCCATAGGAACATATTCGCCACCATTAAGCGTTAAAATATCCCCTCCATTTTGCAGGTAATAATACCCCAAAGCAGTGAGTGATTTTCCCGACCCAACACCACCGCATAGGACACAGCCATTTTTCATTTTGCGGATTGCGTCAAGCTGATAGTCGTAAAGCTGAATGCCCGCCATCAGTATTCGCTCGGATAAAGTACCGTTGTATGCGACCTATCCGCCTCCGTGATTATCCATATTTTATCGTCTGTCTTGTGATAAATATACGCACCCATAATTCGTTCGCCGTTAATAATCGCATTATTGTTAAGTTCCTTGTCCTCTTCGGGCAGTACTCCCCAGTCGCCTGTGCGATAAAGAACTAACGCCGCCCACACGAATGCCTCAAAATCAGCATCTGTCTTCATTCTTTCTGTAATAGTCGAAGTGGCACAAAGCATGCCAAGTTCAAACTTGTCATACATAGATAATCTCCTTTCTCAATATCAATAGAGGTCACAGTACTTATCCGCAAATACGTCCTCACACACTGTTATATAAAGCGTCTGAAGATATGCTTTAATACCCCTTTTTCCGTTGACTTCCCAGTTATACGGGCGAATAACAACATCAGCATTGGCAATATCAGCATAATCCAGTTCGCCGACGGTGTCTTCGTCAAGTTTGGTCTTTTTCCCACGGGATATCATGTAGATGCACGGCGGAATGTTTTCGTAGCTTACGGCAACCTGTATGTAGTATTTCGGGGTTTCATCTTCGTTCCTTGCCGGAAGTATACGAACATTCCAGCCATCATTTATAAGATGCGGTGCAGTTGAGTCATCAATAATAACGCAGAAGCTTCGCTGTCCTTCGCGGTTGTATTTGCCCTCCTTTCCCGAGAAATTACGGATTATAATCTGGGCCTTTTCAATGTTTATGTTGTTATTTACAGACATAGTAAAATTCTCCTTTCAAAATGGGAAAACATCATATCCCAATGCGCAATCTACATGAAAAGCGTCATTTGCAAAATGCTCGCAGCCTGTGCATTTATCCCTTCCGCACGGCATGGAAAACGGTTGTATATTTCCGGGCGGCCATTCTGGCGGTTCTTCCTCCGAAACGAACTGCTCAAAATCGCCGAACTTTGAGATGGTTTCGACAGCGTCATCTACAAGCTTGTCATAATAGGCGCGGTCTATATCATTTTCACGACCTCCCGTTTTAACCATTTCTGACTCCAGCCACCGCTGACCTTTTGCACCTGTTACCGAGGCATATCCTATGTTTCCGTCCTTGTCTGTCGTTTGCCGCAAAAGAAGTCCCCCTCCGCAGCCTTCCTTTATCGGACAAAAATGTCCCACCTTACCGATAAAATGATAGTCGTGCTGATCATTAGCCAGACGTTCGTTCATATCAAGATATAATGCGGTGTTGACAGATTTTGTTTCGCATAAATCATCAAAAAGAATTTCTTCCTTGCTGAACAATTTCTTGAAAACATACGGAACAGCAAATTGAGTACCTGTTGCTGTCCATTTTCCGTCTGCGTATTTTGCAATATACACTGCGTTATTTACAAGACACATTCGTTCGTATGTGGCTTCGTGTTCAAAGGTATAACCATATCGTTCGCCGTATTTCATAACAAAGTCAATGATTTCCTGTGTTGCATTCGGTATCTTAATGGAATCGGTCTTAATGTGTGCTACTGTAAAACCTCGTTTCTGAACCTCGTTTTTCAGATTTACCATAAACAGCGCCCCACGCTTTGCAACGATATTATCTTTGTTGCGAATATCACGAAACGGATTATCAAAGCTTGCTGAAGTCAAACCATATACGGAGTTGATTGCGGTTTTCAGCGCATTTGCAAGCTGTTTAGATGACAACTCGCCATTGGTTACCTTTTGTATGTATGGGGTAAGCTTTCCTTCCAACATATTATTAACCGCCGACCAATCCTCATGCTTTATGCTGACGCGTCCTTCTACGATATCACGAAAAGCTTTGGTATATCTAACGCCAAACAAAACCTCTGCTATAGCACTGTGAGGGTGCATAGACGCTATATCAAGCAATGCCACGTTGTGATATATTCCCGGCTCGGCATACACATAACCGCCTTCGCCGACGTTTTCGCCGAGATAGGTTGAAACACCGTTCTCATAGGTGTACCCCTCAAAATACGGCAATAAACTTCGCTTGTCACCATGCCGTTCGAGCATCATTTTTGGACAGGAATTACGCAGAAAATTAAGAGCTTCATTATCAAGCTTGAAAACAGGCTCGGAAAGATTACGGTAATAAAACTCATTCTGAGGGTTTTTGTTCTTGCCGAATATAATTCTCTGTGTGAGCGAATTGGTAGTGTCGTTGACCGTCATTCCTGCAAGGTCAGCTAATATCTGCCGCGCCGTCCAATCTGCGTTAAGATAATTAAACGCCGCCTCTGTCGCTCTCACATCATTTTCGCAGTATTCAGCGACCTTTTCCCAAAGTTCTTCCGGAACTGGTTTATCCCAAGGCAGTCCTAATTCTTGATGATGTATACCCATCTCAATTTCAAGCTTTTTCAAACTCTTTTTATTTCCCGCAGAGGCAAAATCATACACGTCAGTGTAACTGATGTTGTATGCCTCACCGAAGAATGCGTTTTTATCGCCCGAAATTATCTTTTGCGACAACGCATAAAGCTGTTCATTCGTATGCCCGATAAGACCGCCATACAGCAGATGATTGTCATACCGCCGGCAGTTAAATCCAATCAAGCGGTAGCCTGATATCAACTCTTCAATATCCGCAGGCAGTGGATTTATCATTCGCACCACGGGTTTGTTTTCACCCTGCTGTTTGTAGCAAACTAGAAACAAGTTAGGGAAAATTTCGATATCGAAAAACGCAATAGGTTTATCGTCTGATTCAGCCGTATCGTTAAATGATTCAGTCTGATTTTCCGATTTGAATTTCATCGTGCTGACGCGCTTTATGCAATATGCCGACTGATGTGTACTTCCTGCCGCAAAAGCAAGAATTTTCCCACGCATATCAGAAACATCATATGTCATTCCGCGGTTGAAAGCGTCCTCCAGTATTTTTGCAATAAAGTCAACGCTTGAACGGGTATCTGCATGAATTTCCTTTGCGAGATTTCTTTCAATTTGTATTCGCAAACCGCGTTCGCTTTTAATAGCGTTTACAGAAACCACTGTTTTTTTCTCTCCTTTCTTTGGCAGCCCAGAACCGATTTCAGCGATATCAAGATTATTGCAAAGCGTAAGCTTTCTCCGCAAAGAGCCTTCTCCAGAAAACACCTTAATTTCGATATGCTCGCCATAAACACGGCTCAATTCGTTCGGGTCGCCTGCGTAAATATAATGTAAATGAACCCCACAGCCGCTCTTGCTTAATTCCGCATAGGTCGGCGGAAACTGCGCCGCCGCCAAAAGATTTTTCTCAAGCGATTTATTGCCCTGTTCATCTTGAATATCAAAGTCGACCACTATGTGGTTTTGGGGGAGCTTCACATAATGCACTTTTGATGTGTCAATCTCACGCAAGCATGTGCGAACATTCCCCCACTTGTATTGCGGAATATCGTTCAAGGCATACTGTGCGGGGCATTCGGCGCAGATTTTATCCAAAACAGAGGTCTGACAGTTCAACACAAGCCCTTCGTTTTCAGCCTGCCCTTTGTGCGGCGAGTTTTCAAAGCGTTCACAGCGAAAACCCGTGTACACACTCCTTGCCCGTGACCCGTCCTCCATATTAAGCCGCTCGGTAAAATCCCGAAAATAAGCTTTCAGCTCTTCCTTAAAAGCACGCTGAGGCAGGGGATAGCTCACCTTTGCGTCGTCGCAATATGTCTTATACATCTCCCAAGCCGCTCTCAAGGTGGTTTTATCGTCCCTTTTGAATACAAAAAAAGCGTCCTGTACGAAATTGAAAAAATCGTTAGACGCGCCCATCATATTTATCGGAATATAATCATTATATCTTTCGGGATCAGCTTCGTAAACCTCTCGGCAATGCCATGCTATTGCACCGATTTCAAAGCCGATTCGCTTTACCAGCGTTCTGTATTCGCTCGGCGGTAATTTATTCCCGCTAGGTGTAACGTCAATAAGGCGACGTATAAGTCCAGACTTTGCGTCAGTTATGCGCACAGGTTTGTTAGTTCCCATAAACAAAAAGCATTGAAACCTGCTGGTATATGTGGATTTGAACTTTTCATTTACCGTCATATATTCGTGAGAAACAAGGCTGTTCAGACGGGTATTATCCTCAATGTGCGACAAATCACCGTCGTGCTGAATTGCGACAAGCGGATTTGTTCTGAATGCTTCCAACGCGAAAGAATTATTTGATGACCCCAGTGCCTTTGCATCAAACACTGAATAATATCCGTCAAACAACTTCTGGATTATGTTCAGAACAGTAGATTTACCAGTTCCCGCTGCACCATAAAGCACAAGAAATTTCTGAATTTTCTTGGAATCGCCGTTGACAATCGAACCTATTGCCCACTCAATTTTTCGCCGCTCTTCCTCAGAATATATTACTCCCATCAATCGGTCGTAAGCCTCAATGCTGCCCTTTTCCAGCGGATAGTCCAGACGTTTGCTTGCGTAATCCTTTTTGCATACGGGGGAGTTGGAAAATATCAATTTTTCGTCAAGTGGGTGAAAACGGTCACGCATTTGTTTCTGACAATATTTATGCCAACTGTCGATCATGCCAGACTCCGAATCCCACATATGCAAAACTCGCACTAAACCATCAAAATTATCGCTGTGCTTTTCGGCATAAATATCAAGCTCGTGGTCGATAAGATTAAGTGCGTCCTGTTCGTCTGTGCTCCAAAGTCCTTTTTCGGCAACCCATACCGCATAAAAATCTCCGCCCCTTATCATAAGGTCTGCGGAAGATTTAATGATAAATTTAGGATATATTTCAACAACCCCACGTTTTGGACTGCGCGTTGTTATCATCAGAAAATCAACCACAGTTTTCTCTCCTTTCCGTATCAGAATTGCTCGTCAAGATATAAACACATCTGATACC
>CAZTRH010000017.1:0-32788 GCA_964616605.1 uncultured Ruminococcus sp. | reverse complement strand
GCATTATGTGCAAAGCACAAAACGCTCCATTTACCATTCAGTAGTCGCATTGAACAAGTTCAACGCTATATAATAGCGTCGAACTTGTTCGATACGCCCAGTGCCGGACTCGTTCGGTATGGCCATGTTAAATGACGGGGCAAACCCCTTATTGAAAAAATAATTTCACGAGGTACAAAACTATGAAATTGATGAGGTGCAGGACTCTGACGCACAAGGCTATGCTTGCGGCTGAGCAGGACGGTGTGATTGTTGATCTCAGAAAGACCGCTTCCCGAAAGAAAATCCATTTGCCAAAGACCATGCTTGAAATAATGGAAGGCGGCGACGAAATGATGCAGAAGCTGCGTGAAGTTTTAAGCGGTGAAGTATGCCCTGTCAAGGGAAAATTCACATATCTTCCCCCGATTGAAACTCCCGGAAAAATTCTCTGCATGGGTCTAAACTATATGGATCACATACAGGAATGCAATGAATTTAAACAGCAGCAGTTTGAGCCTGTCATATTCAATAAGTTCTGCGATGTCTGCGCAGCGCACGATGAAAGTATTCCACTGCCCCCTATCGCAAAACAATATGACTATGAAGCGGAACTTGTTATCGTAATCGGCAAGGAATGTATAAATCTCAGACCCGAACAGGCAAACGACTATATATTCGGCTATACCGTAGGCAACGACATTTCCGCGCGTGATCTCCAGTTCAGAACAGGACAGTGGCTTATAGGAAAATCACTTGACAAATTTGCTCCTCTGGGACCGTGCATAGTACCGGCAAATGAACTTGATCCGCATAATCTCAACATTTCCTGCCGGCTTAACGGCGAACTGCGCCAGAACTCAAACACTTCTGAAATGATATTCAAACCCGAAGATCTTGTAGCTTATACCACTCAGCTTTTGAGGTTATATCCGGGCGATATAATCTTCACAGGAACGCCTGCGGGAGTTATCATGGGAAATCCCGACCCAAACAAAGAGTGGCTCAAACCCGGTGATGTCACCGAAGTCACAATTGAGGGCATAGGAACGCTGCGCAACAGCTTTTGCGAGCCGCCGCCCCCTCCCGGGCCGCTTATCAGAGTACCTTAACCAAAACGTTTGTTACACATTGAACTGTTGTTTTGTGAATTTTCGTCATATAGTCTAATTTAACACAGACATCTTGTTGCAATCTGTCTATTGTAAAGCTTCACAAAATGTGCTATAATTAGTTTATACACAACACTTAATAACTGAAATCTGACGACCTTTCCACAGAACGGAAACAATCGCAGATGATAATTATGCGGTGTTGGTTCGGCACAATTAGCGTCACAGCCGAATGTAATATTTTGGCTGAAAAAAATGTTTGGAGTATTTGGATATGAAAATGATTACGAAAAACCTGGGAATTAAGATTTCAATTTTGTCATCGGCACTTGCGTTGGCATTGGCAGTGTTCGCAACGGTAATGACATCTGTGATGTTCGCCGCAGACACTCGTGACGCAACGTTTCTGCTTGTGGAAAGCGGCGTTGCAACGATAAAGGACAGCGTTTCAGACGAAACGGATATGCTCAGCGAGCTTGCTAAAATCATGAAGGCATATGGCGCTTCCACAAACACCGATACGCTTAATACCAACTGGAATAATGTCGCTCGTCATGATTATGACTCTGCAGCTGTTGTGCAGAACGGCAAAGTTATCTGGAAATCATCGAACTACTTCCTTGCTGATGATTACAGCCTGTCAGACGGCATTCACTCCTCAGAGGAAAAACTCATCAGTACATATACCACCGACTTCGGTTCGGGTATGACTTTGATAATCTGCGAAGATCTGAGCGAGTTGACTTTTGTAGATGAAATCAAATCTGCTGCCGAATGCGAAGTAACGCTGTTCCTCGACAATGTGCGTTATAACACAACGCTCCTCAATGACGCAGGCGAGCGCAATATCGGCACTACCATGAACGATGACATCTGGAAAATAATCAGCGCAGGCGAAGTATATGAAGAGCGCGCCGTAATTGCAGGTCACGAATACTTTGTCCGCTATGAACCTATGACAGGCGATAACGGAAAAATAATCGGCGCATATTTCGCAGGATTTTCCTCTGACGAGTACAACACAAATCTTGCGACAACAATCGCTATCAATACCACAATCGTTGTTGCAATCACAATCGGCATTATCTTCCTGTTCATCAGAATGAACAAAAAGAACATCACTTTGCCAATCAAGGCTCTGCTGCCTGTATGCAAGGATATCGAAAACATTCACCTTTCAAAGCCGAATACATCTTTCAACTTCAACGATGATGAAATCGGTACGCTTGCCCACGACCTTATGCAAGCGAAATCGACCATCAACGGCTATGTTCAGGATATTGTTGCAGTGCTGAGTTCAATGGCTGAAGGCGATTTCTCGAAGCAGCCGTCAGTCGAATACGCAGGCGACTTCAAGGAGGTTGAGCAAGCGTTTAACACTATCCGTGAGAACCTCGGAAATGTTATCACCAACGTCAACGCTTCCGCAGACAGCGTAGCCTCGGGAACCAACCAGATGGCAAGCGGCACACAACAGCTTGCAGAAGGCACACAGCGACAGGCAACTGCTGTTGACGAGCTTTCCGCTACTGTAAACGACATCAGCGACAGAATAAACAAGGCTGCAGAAAACGCACAGAAAGCGTCCGGTCTTAGCTCCGAGTGTGCAGACATTATGGACGAGCAGACCCATCGCATGAGCGAGCTTATGACGGCAATGGACGTTGTAGAAAAGAAATCTGCCGATATCGCAGAAATCATCAAGGCTATTGAAGATATTTCGTTCCAGACGAACATACTTGCGCTGAACGCTTCTATTGAAGCCGCAAGAGCGGGGGAAGTCGGCAAGGGCTTTGCCGTTGTCGCAACGGAAGTCGGCACGCTTGCGGCGAAATCTGCCGAGTCTGCAAACTCCACTAAGGAGATCATCGAAAACACACTCAGAGCGGTTTCTGATTCCGTAAAGATTGCGCATAATGCTGCGGAAGCAATAAAGAACGTAACCGTAAAATCCAAGGAATCCGCTGAGCTTGTCGGTGAAATCGCAGAGGTTTCCGTTTCTCAGGCAAAAGCACTTTCTCAGGCAACAGAGGGCATTGCGGATATCAGCTCTGTAATCCAGATGAACTCTGCTACTGCCGAGCAGTCAGCCGCTTCCTGCGAGGAACTTTCTTCACAGGCTGCTATGCTGCAAGAGCAGATTTCAACGCTTAAAGCATAAGCTTTTTAATCTAAATTATAAAAAAGACCCACGGTTTTAAAAGCCGTGGGTTTTCTTTTTATTTAGCGTTATTATCGGATTTTTCCTTAGGCTGCTTATCAGAGAAATAGCCTACGGATACTAAATGCTTTCTGAGAACTCTGTTGATATACTGTGAAAACGGTCTGTCGTCAAGCTCCGAAAGCTCCTTTATCGCTTGAATAACATCGCTGTCAAGCGTTATGCTTACTTTATCTTTAAGCGGTCTTTGATTGTTCATTATTATCACCTCAAAAAAATTATAGCATAAAATCCGAAAAAGTATTGACAATTCCTACTAAATGCGATATAATAGTATTTATAATCCTACTTAATATTATTCGGTAGGATAAAATACAACTTCATAATGGAGGTAATGATTATGAAATTAAGGAAAAGAATTGCGGCAGCTGCGTTAGCTGCAATGATGACAGGCACTTGCATAACATCTTCAGCATTTGCTGAAACACAGGAAAAGAAGCTATACGTTTCATATGTTGAAACAACAATAAGTTCGTATGACAACTTTTTTTCCCTCAATGATGGTACATTGGCTTATATGAGCGACAGCCAGCTTGAAAATTGGAAAAAAAACGGGAGAATTTAATTATTCCGAAGTTAAAACGGATTTTGACACAAGCGAAATTATAGCTTACCAAATATTTAACGGCAAAGGCTGGATTTGTCAGAACATTGATGGCACTAAACACATTAGATTGGTAACCTTTGACGAAGCCACCTGTACTCTGCACACGACTAAGGAGTTACAACATTTTAAAAAAGCTAGTCCAGTCGGCGTACTTACTTCTAAGTATAACACCAACAGCTGCACATTTACATTTTATTACATTGACGGCACAGAAAAGACCTTTGATTTAGAATATACCACATCTGATAACTCTATGTGGTTCGGTTACGATATAACTGCAGACTCAAAATACGATTTTGCAATTATCTGGAGTTCTGGAAGATTGATTAACGAAAAATTACACCAGAATCGATATAAATATGTAATATACGGAATAAAAAAAGACGGAAATCCTGAAATCATTTACGAGAGCGGCGATGAATGCGACGTGACTGAGTTTGGTTCGATTCTCCTTGGGAAAAACTGTATTTCTTGGCAAGAGGACGGTACTTATCATGCCAAAATATTTGAAACAGGTGAAGAAATCGTTATAGACGGTTATAGTATAGACGGACTTACCTGTACGCAATCATTCGGCGAAGTTCAAGCGAACAAATTATCTGTACAAGAAGTTTTCGGCAATAAGATGATAACACGTTATACAAGTGATGTCACAGGCGAAGAAGATGAATACAGATATGTTCTTCTCGATAAAAATAAAATCGCTTCTGCTACTTACGAAGAAGGGGCTAAACCCGACTCTAAGTCTTACAAATATATGTACTCAGAAGATGGAAAAATCTTTAGTGTAACAACCGAAGACAACAAGTGGGGCTATATTGACGCTAACGGCAACGAGCTTGGCATTTTTGACGATGTAGGTATATTTGTTGGCGAATATGCGCCTGTTGTTAAGGACGGAAAGGCATACCTTATCGACAGAAATATGAACTGCGTATCTGAAAAAATCGACGCTGATTCCGTAGCGACATATTCAAACGACACCGAGCATTTCAAGATAACAAAGGACGATAAGGATTACATAGTCGCTATCTCTGACGCTGCCGCAGCTCCCGCCGAGCCGGAAACCTCCGACACATCAAGCGCTCCCGAGTCAACTGACACATCAAGCGCTCCCGAGTCAACCGACACATCAAGCGCTCCCGAGTCAACCGACACATCAAGCGCTCCCGAGTCTGCTGACTCATCATCTGCCGCTGTGGATAAGGCAGACGGCGAAAACCCTGCTACTGGTGCTGCAGGCTTCGCTCTCTTATCTGTAATCGCAGCAGCAAGTGTTGCAATCGTTTCAAGGAAAAAGAAATAATCTTCCTATATACCCGAACCCCGCTGTTTTAACTTGAAACCGTGGGGTTTTCTTATAAAGCAAAGAGAGCAGAACCTCTGCTCTCTTTTTTCTTTTAATTTGCAACTTCGGGGATAAGACTGTCAAACTGCTCGTCAATAGCGTTCCACTCGTCCTTAATCTTCTGAATTTCCTCTTCGTGATTGCCCGAACAATAGCTCGGAATATTGCTTGCGCGATAATATCCTATATCTGTCGAAGTGCAGGAGGAGGACGCCAGCAAGCCCGTTTCCGTGCAATATTTCCTCTCAATCGTGGTCGGGTCGGGAGTAAAGGCGATAGGCTGAGATGTATCTTCAAACTCTGCCATAACGTCATGCCATACCTGCGCCGATCTTCTCTTGTACGGAATGGAATTCATATCCTTGTTCAAGTCGTTTCCCTGCCATACAACACCGACATAATTCGGTGTACAGCCCGCAAACAACAAGTCATATCCGGAGTTTGACGTACCCGTCTTTCCCACAACCTCAACGTTATTGATATTTGCATAGTATGCGCTGTTTGCAACCGATGTCACGACCTTGCGCATCATTCGGTTAGTGATCCACGCTGTATCGCTGTCAACCGCCTGCGTTCCGTAGAAATTCTGCTCCAGAATTACATTACCCTTGCTGTCCACAACACGGCTGTAAAGTTTTGGTTCGTAGTAGATGCCGCCGCTGCCGAATATCTGATACGCAGCAGTAAGTTCAAGCAGCTCCACGCCTTCGGTAAGCGCACCCAGCGACAACGGTGCAAGGTTTATATCCGAGCTTGTAAGCGTCGAAATACCGAGATTTTGTGTGAGCTGATTATACACAAGCTGCGGAGTAAGCGATCGTGTAACACGCACGGCTACCGTATTCAGCGACTCACGGACAGCATACCACGCAGTCCGCAGCGTACCGTCGCCCACCACCTGACCGTAGTTTGTCGGCCACAGCTTGTCATTTCCATAAACCTTTATTCCATAATCGGGAATCATCATCGAGTAATATATTATATTCTCCTGTATTCCCGTTGAATACGGACCTATCGGCTTCATTGTAGAACCCGGAGAACGCTGCGCCATAGTCGCTCTGTTAAAGCAGTTGTCGCCCGGTTTATCGCCAACGCCTCCCGCAAGCGCCACAACAGTTCCCGAATAATCCATTACTACCATCGCCGCCTGAAGCAAGTCCTTTTCCTCAGTCGATTTATCATACTTCGTAACAATAAGCAGCGGATCACGGAATTTTTCCTCTATAATAGCCTGCTTTTCGATATCCATATTGGTATAGATACGATAGCCGCCGTTATAAATCTCATTTCTTGCGGAAGTTAAAGTAATTCCCTTCAGCTCTGCGTAATCAGACACAACCTGATTTATTGCAGCGTCAGTATACCAGTTCTGCGAAACCTGATATGTGCCGTTCCACTTATACGCCTCATAGGTTTCATCTTCTTCGGGCGTCTGAGAAGCTTCATCATCGGGTTCTTCTTCCGCAATAGAACGAGGGTCGGTATAGCCGAAATAATCGCCGTACACCACCTTTTTGAACTTCACCTGCTCAACCTTTGCCGCTTCATACTCAGCAGTTGTGATATAACCCTGCTTGTACATTTCATTGAGAACCCACAGCTGCTGGTCCTTGCACTTTTCAAGGCTTGAATACGGGTTATATACATCGGGACTTTTTATAATACCTGCGATGATAGCGGCTTCCGCTACGTCAAGCTCTCCTGCGGTTTTCCCGAAATACGCCTCGGACGCTGCACCTATTCCGTAGTTCATACCGCCGAATGCGATACGGTTAAGATAACTCTCAAGTATTTCTTCCTTGTTGTATTTTTCCTCCAGATCCAACGCTCGGAATATTTCACGGAGTTTTCGTTCCCATGTGCGGTCGTTATCCTCGGTTATATTCTTGATAAGCTGCTGAGTGACGGTAGAGCCGCCCTGGTTCTTATCCGATCCCAGAACATCATAAAGCAGTGCCGCAACAGTTCTTCTCCAGTCTACGCCCTTATGATCCCAGAAACGCTTGTCCTCTTTCGCAATAACGGCGTTTATAAGGTTCGGTGAGATATCCTCGTAATCTATCCAGATACGGTTTTCTTCCTTGACAAGCCGCTTTAACTCTACTTCCTGTCCGTCCGCATTGTACGCATAAACAATGGAAGTATACTTCATATCCGTTTCCTTAAGGTCGATTTCAACGCTCGAATCCTTAAAATCCAGAATATACACTGTTATTACCGTAACCACAATGCACATCATGATTACCAGAACCAGCAGCATTGATGAAATAGTAGTGCCTATTACGGTCAGAATGCCGCCGACTGTGCGCTTGACTTTTTCCTTATCACGCCGTTTTCTTTTTTTCGGCTGTTCATCTTTAATTTTTATATAGCGAAATTTTTTATTCATACAAACGACCTCATCTGATTTATGATAATGTCCTTTCTTGCCGTACAGCAAGGGACTGCGTTGTTTATTACCGCTCTCAACTTATAGTATAACATATTTTTCCCGAAATGTTAAGTAGTTTTTGTAAATTTCAAAGCAATTTCACATAAAATAATGTTTTTTTATTGCAATGATGGGTTGTTCTGTAAGTATGCCAGAATAAGCTCTGTCACTCTGTCGTAGCTTAAAACGCCGTCCGATACACCTTGCGAGGTAATAAACGTATCGTTCACCTTGGTGGAAACTTCATGCACTTTTCCTTTATGAGCGTCCACATATGCGTTAAGCTCGTTGAAGTCGGTTATCATTCCCTGTGTGCAATACTGCCTTGTATCCGTCCACAACTGCAAATCATATGCGAACAGTGCGTTGGAACAATATACAAAAGCTTCCATATATCCCGAATACCGAAACTCGGCATACTCGCTGTTGATACAGGATAAGAACGCAAGGAAATTGCATTCGTTCTCGAATGCCACTCCCCGTGAATGAGCGCTCTCATGCGCTGCGGTAAAAGGAATTGAGTAATCCGGCTGAGCGATATTGACGTTGCTCTCCGCAAAGAACGGGAAATACATTCCCACAATTCCCGTATACGACCACCATTCCGACAGCATAACAGGTTTTTGCCGTGTAACTGGACTCCACAGGAAGGGATATTCCTCCTCAATTGCCTTATAGCCGCTGTTCGTGTGCGTCAGCACCCCGAAATACGACTCTGTGAACCTGAACGGCTCGTCCTCGGAAATACCAAGCTCTGCTCTTGCCTGTGCTGCACCGTTCGCAAGTAAAATGCAGGCATTATAAAGGTCGTCTGCGGTTTTTTGAGAGGTGTCAAGTTCCATTATCCGCTCAATCGGATAACGATAATAATTCGCCCCGTGGCACACCATATACATAAGCGAGGCACAGGATACCACAGCCACAGCCGTCCTGCCTGCTTTAATCAGCGTTTTCTTTCGTGAACTGCTTTTTCTGATTTTAACGACAAGCAGCACCACCGTGAAAACAAACAGCGGCACTGCAAGCACTGCCATCATCTCCGTCAGCGAAAACGGCACAAGCGATGTCACAAATCCCAAAGGCACAGTAACTATCTTAAACAACCCTCGTGAAAAGACATATTCCGTCACGCTCGGAAACATCGGCAGCAGGAAATACATCAAAGCCGCCGCAGCAAGCGGAATATAAATCCAAAATGTTTTAAAGATTTTTTTCATTACTCGCCTGCTTTCTACCTGTAAAAAAATTCAACTGTATTTTGTATATTTTTACTATTGACATTCTGTTGACACAACACGAAAAGTATGGTAAAATTATAACATAGCTTTAATGTTTCAGCAATATCCGACATTACATCGAATTACAAATTAACAAGGGGGGAACTCAGAATGCACATTCCTGACGGCAGAACAGACTGGCAGCAGCTGTACAAGGACGATATTGCCGCCGCTAAAGAAGCGTTTCGTGCGAACAGTTTTGAAATTGACCCCCTGTCCGTAGTCGGCGATATCTACGCTCTTCCCACCGACAACCATCAGGCTTTTTACGGAAAGCTTATCAAAGAACGGGGATTTTACAAAATCATCTGCGCAAAGCCGATACAAAATTCCGTGTGGTTTTCCGAACAGATATATATGTACGCTATTTCGGAAGCACGGCGATTTGAAAACCACCCCACACGCAACGGTCGTATCATCTGCCGTGCCGAGCTTATCGACAAGAGGATTATACAGGCGATTTCGGGAGTGCTGGATCTGCTGATGTACGACCAGCCGAAAACCGCCGTTATTCCCTCTCCCGAAGCGGTGCTTACCGGAATACGTCTGTTTGAAAACGGTGTACTCACACGAAAGCTTTTTTACACCGACGCTTCGCGACTGCGCTTTATAAACGGAGAAAACCCGGAAGCTATAAATTATCTCAACAATCTTTATCTCATTGTTGAAAAGATAATCGGCGTTGGGGAATAATCAGATTATTTTCCCGTCAACGCACTCCAGCACCACGGTAAACGGTCCATCGTTCAGAAGCGAAACTTTCATATCTGCGCCAAAAATCCCTTTCTTAACGGAAGGGATTTCTTTTTTGCACATCTCGCAGAACAGCTCATACAGCCGCTCTGCTTCCGCAGGCTGCTTTGCCGCAGTAAAGCTCGGTCGATTTCCCTTGCGGCAGTCGGCATACAGCGTAAACTGCGACACCACAAGCAATTCGCCGTTTATATCTTTCAGCGACAGGTTGATTTTATCGTTTTCATCGGAGAAAATCCGCATAGAAGCAAGTTTGCCTGCTATTTTTTCGCAGTCGGCTTCGGTATCGTTCTCCCCTATTCCGAGGAGAACAAGATAACCTGCGTCGATTTCGCTTATTCTTTGCCCGTCAACGTCAACAGCAGCGTTTTTCACACGTTGGACAACCGCTCTCATCTGCTTCGTCCTCCTCCGCCGCCGTGACCGCCACCGCCGCTGCGACCGCCACCGCCGCCCGAAGAGCTGCTTACAGTTACGGACGTGGTGTATTCGTTGATGAACTGATCCACTTCGCGAGTGACTCTTAAGCTTGATCTGTCAATGTACTCCGCCGCACTTATCGGCTTTTTTCGCTTGTATTTCGATTTGGTGACCGATACAACGGTAAGCATAATTATAATCGTTACAACAATGCCAAAAAATGTAACAAAAATATTAACGGTCAGAAAATCGTAAATATTCGTGAAAAAGCGTGAAACAGGATTGTTGTAAGACTTAAGCGCCTTGCAGAAATATTCTCCCGCCATATAGAACTGAACGCTGTCCTGAGAGCCTGTGCTTGCAACGTACACATCTGTCTTGTGATTGGGTGCGTTGCACGGGAACGAATTATCCAGTCCCACATAGGTCTTGTTGAAAATGCTTTGTATGCGGCTGTCGTAAAGGTCGCGCGCTCTGCCGCTAGTTGAAATGTAATCCTTGTACAGGCTTGTATCATAGTATTCGGGGTTATCGTGGCGGTTGAGCAGCAAAAGCACTATGCTGTCCGAGTTTTTCCCGAAATGGTCGTCTGAATAAGAGTCGGTATAACCCATGCTGTATCTTCCCTCAAGGTCAGCCGTAATCACAATTCCGATATTGCACTTGATTTTGTCGGCTGTCTGCTGCATAACAGCTTTGAGTTCCTTTTCCTCATAACTTGTAAGGCAGTCGTCAAGATCCTCCAGAACTATATTATAGTATGTTCCAGCAGACGCACTGACAGGCAGAAAAACCGTTACGCACAGCACCGCAAGCACTGCCGCAGACAAACAGCGTCTTATCTTCTTAAATAAACATTCCACCGCAGGCACCTCCAAAAATCATCAGCAAAATCCATTCTCCCAGTAAAATTCCACTGCCGAAAAGGAACGCTTTCAGTTTGCTTACAGGCAGTTCTCCGAACAGCGTGCCTGTCTGACCGTTCATAACCACAGCGTAATCCTTGCCTTTGTATGTATAATTCAAAAACCACACAGGCAGCAGCGAATATACATACTGCTGATTAAGATACCGCACCTTTGTATCGACATTTTCAAGCGCGGTGTACTTGGCTGACGCCTGTTTGCGGATTACTTCTTCAGAGGCTTTCATAATGCGCTCGTCTATGCGTACAGCAGCTTCGTCTTTTGTTACATCGTACTTCTCAGCCTTGCAGCCCGACAAAAAGCTCATCGAGAACGGCTTCAACCCCTTGTAGTCAAATGGTTCTATGCTCTCCATAAGCGAATCGTCAATGCGCTTTGAGCCATCGCACGGAACGCGAATGAATATCATTTCAGCGTCACGCTCTACTCTGAAAACCTTTGTATTCGTGTATCGCTTGTCGCCGCTTCTCCAACTGCGGATAATCTTTCCCGTTGCTTTCAGATCAACATCGCAGTAGCCGCTCTTAAGCCAGTACGGCACATACAGAGCGTCTATGTTGTTGATGGTAGCCTGTGAGCTGAAATCTTTCGGGAGCAAAAATTTTCCCTTGAGGTATTTTTTGAACTCCTGCTCTGCCTGCTCTCTTGTCGTGGCAAACGGGATAATCATATCGGGCTTGAAGTCGCCTGCGAGCCGTCCCGACAGAATTACGGGCGTATGACAGAAGTGGCAGCGTGTGGACGCTGTAAGCGAATCGCAGATTACGCCTGCGCCGCAGTTCGGGCAGGTGTAAAGTGCGCTCTGACCCGTGAACTCCTCTTGCTGTTTCTGATCCTCTGTCAGAGCCTGCTCGTTCTCATCACGGTTAAGCTGCTCGTTTTTTGCGAAAATATCCTGAATTTCCTGCTCGGTGAATGTGCTGTCACAGAAAAAACAGCGGAATTTTCCCGAAGCGTTATCGTATTCCAATGCCGCATTACAGTTCGGGCATTGGTATGTAACGGTCTGAACGTTATCCATTTTAACTCCTTTTCAAATCAAATCATCAACTAAGCCACATTTTTCCATTATCTTATTTCTATGCTCTCAAAGACCTTTCCTATGCTGTCGTTGATAACAAGCTCAGCGTCCTTGTCGGCTGAAATGCAGCTCTTATTGATAACGACCATGTGCTTGCCGCTGAAATAGCGCACAAGTCCTGCCGCAGGGTACACCACAAGCGATGTACCGCCTATTATCAAAGTATCCGCCTTTGAGATTTGGAGGACTGCGTTTTCTATATCCTCGTCCTTGAGCTGCTCTTCATACAAAACAACATCGGGTTTTATCTTCCCTCCGCAGCTGCAAAGCGGTATCCCATCGCTTTGCGTCACTGCGCTCAGCGGATAGAACCTGCCGCATTCCATACAGTAATTGCGGTGAACGCTGCCGTGAAGTTCGATTACATTGCGGCTGCCTGCCATCTTATGCAGTCCGTCAATGTTCTGCGTGATAATCGCAGACAGTTTTCCTGCACGTTCCAGCTCGGCAAGCTTTAAATGCGCCGCATTCGGCTTTGCGTCAGAAAAAATCATTCTGTCCTTATAAAAGCGGTAGAACTCCTCCGTGTTTCGCATATAAAAGCTGTGCGACACTATCTGTTCGGGCGGATAATCGTATTTCTGAGAATACAGACCGTCGGCGCTGCGGAAATCGGGAATGCCGCTCTCCGTAGATACGCCTGCTCCGCCGAAAAACACTATTCTTTTGCTGTCGTCAATTATTTCCTGAAACGTCACGATACTCTCATACACCTCCTGCTGACTTTTTCATATAATTTTACCATCGGATATCCGCACAAGCCGCTGCGCTTTTCGTGCGGTATCCTCGTTATGCGTTATCATAATGATAGTCTTGCCTTTTTTGTTGAGGTCGCCAAGTATTTCAAGAACCTCGTTCCCCGAACGGCTGTCAAGATTTCCACAAGGCTCGTCTGCAAGGATAATATGCGGATCGGCGGCAATCGCTCTCGCAATGGCTACCCTCTGCTGCTGACCGCCCGACAGCTCGGACGGACGATGCAATGCACGCTCCGACAGCTTCACGTTCTCCAACGCCGCAAGCGCCGCCGCATTTCGCTTTGCTTTCGGAACTCGTCTGTACATAAGCGGCAATTCCACATTTTCGATAGCCGTAAGTCCCGGCACAAGGTTAAAGCTCTGGAAAATGAAGCCGATTTTCTCGCTTCTTATCGCCGACAGCGAATTTTCCGACAACCCCGAAACATCTTTCCCATCAAGCAGGTATTCTCCGTCAGTCGGCACGTCCAGACAGCCAAGAATGTTCATAAGAGTTGATTTTCCCGAGCCAGACGTCCCCACAATCGTAAGATACTCGCCGTCCGCAACATCAAGCGATACTCCGTCAAGCGCTCTCACCGTTGTACCGCCCACCGTATAGTATTTTTTTAAATCTCTTGTAACAATCGCCATTGCGCACACTCTCCCCGAAATATTATAGAAATATTTTGGGAAAAAATGCGCGATTTATTCGCAGCTGTCGATAATATCAGCGACATATGAATATTGCGGGAAGTCACAGCGCAGCCTTGCACGGCATTTTGAAAGAAAATCCTCACGCAGCAGCGGCTGTTCTCTCATCTGCTGCTTTGCGCCCCACAAGTGTGTAAAATCATTCTGCGGAAAGAACAGTCTGTCCTTGTCAAGCAGCGTCATAACAGGCGTTCCCGTGTACTCCGCACACATAGCGACCATTCTTTGTTCTGCAAAAACCATATACTTAAGGAAATCGTCACAATCCACAGCGGATTTCATAAAAGAAATCGCTTGTGAAGTATAGAACTCTTTGAAATCGTCATTCGGCACATACAAAAACGCAGTGTTAAGCGGCAGAACGTCCTCGGAAAACTGCGGCAGCATATGTCCGTTAGTCTTAAAAAAAGACAAAGGCGGATAAATTCCGTCCGAAATATTCTCACGGTGAGCCGCAATGACCGATTTTCCCGTATCGCCGCCGAAATCCAGCTTCTTCCATACGATAAAATCGGTGTCTATCATCACGACAGGTGCGTTCATCTCACGCAGTGCAAGCAGCTTTGCGCCTGCCCAGAACATTTTCGGATTTATCCCCTCAAGGTCGTCCGCTACACACACACGCACCTCGTCCCAGACATCGCATATCCCAAGCCGCTCGTAATAATCAGCGAAATATCTGTCGCAGCAAAGTGTGATTTCTCCGTTGAGCTTCCGCCACATCAGTGCGGAAAACACCGTGCAGTACAAATCAAAGTTTTCGGACTTCGGTGAAGCTTTGCCCTTTGCAAGCGCAGGCGCAAAAGACGCAATGTGAAAAGCGTTCATCTTCTTCCTTTTACAAGTCTTAGCAGCACAGTGCCGCCTATCATCAGCAAGCCCAGACCGACAAATATCACGCCGACAACAATTCTTCCGGTTTCAGAACCTGCCGTGTACCTCGATATTACATACGCTTTGACATAATCGGCGTCATCATAACCCATTTGTTCAATGTATTCACGGAAAAATTCCAGACCATCGCCTCTGAGTTTTCTTACTTTTCCCGTGAACTCAAACTCCGTCCACACGTTCGGAATTATGTCGTTATAGTAATAATTATCTGTTTCGTTGGACATTTTTTCTGCGATTTTCAGATCGGCAGCGCCTGACAGTTCCAGAGCGACAAAATACGGCTCCTTTCCCTCAAAAGACGCTTCAAGCGGAAAAGCATAATAACCCGTATAATCGCCGTCACCGCTGTCGTAAGCAAACTCGTCCCAGATTTCGTATATCGTACCCTCTACCATCATACCATCTTTGATTTTATCCTCTGTAAGCATTGAAATATCGGTCTTAGTACGGGACGATATCTTATCGCTGATGCCGCCTGCAGCAAACACAATTCCAACCGCCACAAACACAATCGCCGAAATCAATAACCTTAATACTCTCACTTTAAAATTCTCCTTTTCAATAATTACCAAAAACCATTCAATACCAGTGCTTTTCCCGATAAATTCTGACACCCATCAACACCGCAGCCGTCACCGCTCCCACAACCAGAACACCGCCGACAATCAGCGCAGACAAATAACGGCTGTCGCCTGTTTTCTCATAGAACATAAATTCCATAACACGATTTATGTAATATATTTCCGTCGGATTATTCAGCAAACCGTCAACACCCACAAGCCTTGTTGATTCCTCCAGCACCGCTACCGCTTTTCCCTTCATCTGTGCAGTCATATCAGCGGCAATGCCTTTAAACCCGTACGGCTCGTTTGTTTCGGGTTTCGGCAGCACCGCATACAAGTCCTTCATACGTTTTACGCTTTCCGCATCTTTGAAGCACATCACATACTATCTCAGATCTTCTGCGTCCTCCTCATACTTCACAGGAACAAGGAAGCAATGCCACTCGACCTGCTTACCTATGGGTATATTCAAAATCTCGGATGTGAAAGTTTCCACTCCGAGATAACGAACCTGCTGATAAACATTTGCCTTCACCTTGTCGCCTGTTTTCACTTCGGATAAATCAGAAGTATTGAGATTATATTGTCTGCCGAAATACCTGTCCGCTTCATCAAAGCCGTAAGCCAGACAATACACGCCGCCGTAAGCCATCACAAAGCACAGTACAAATACAATCACTCTTTTCAGACTCATCAGATTCGCCAACTTCTTTCAGTGCATTCACAAAATATGAATACCATAACCAAATCTGTCTAACGGACAGAGCAAAAGCGTTTTAAGCATTATATAATCGTATTCGTCCAATCCCATAAAATTATTTTCCGAAAACGAACCGCACTTGCTGTTCAAAAGT
Source organism: uncultured Ruminococcus sp. (assembly GCA_964616605.1). Taxonomy (GTDB): domain Bacteria; phylum Bacillota; class Clostridia; order Oscillospirales; family Ruminococcaceae; genus CAG-115. The sequence continues at coordinate 16,871 of CAZTRH010000017.1, read as the reverse complement.
TTTGTCAGCATTTGTGAAAGCCGCTCCCACTGCGAAAAGCTTGAAAAACTTCCGTAGCTTGTCTGCACAAACGAGCTGCCGTAATATTTTTCAAACATACTCAACAGGTAAGAACTTTCATAAAAGCTGCCTGTCACGAACGATCCGCTGCCGAAACCTTTGTAATAGTTCCACAGCCATTCCCATTCCCATTCGGGAAAGCTGCCGCTTAAGTAGGAGCTTAAAACCGCTGACATAGCCGATATATCAGCACTGTTCCCTGTCGCAAACGAGTTTTCAGCGGCACTGTCCGTCACACTCCTGTCTTCCGACAACGCAGCCGCTGTTTCGCACCGACTTTTTCCGTCAAGGGGTTTTCCGATTATAGCATTGCCTCCGAAAACAGCTGAAAGCTTTTCGTTAAGCTGCATATCATCGGGAGAAAGCTCTTTCAATAGCCTTGCGTATCCCTCTCCGTCATGCTCCTCAAGCCATTCTATAAGGCTGCCGCCGAGGAAGTATCCCCGTAAGGACGCGATATCAAGGTTTTCGGGAATAAGAGCCGCACTATCAATCTTTTTTCTGTTCAGCCATATCGAGCATTTCACAGTTCATATTCCCCCTTCATCTGAAATTTCATTTAGTGCAAAGCACTATAATACAAAATAATTATAACACAAAGTGGTAATCTTTTCAATAGATTTTCGTAAAAAAATTGTTAAATAATTTAAAATTCATGCAATACTACTTGACAGATTTGTGCAGATATGATAAAATATTATTAAAAAAGTGCCGCATTGCGCTGCATACGGCAAAAATACAGGAGGTAATCACCATGGCTAACGAACATAACGACAAGCTTGAGATCTATCAGGATAAGAAAGGCGAATGGCGCTGGCGCAGAACTGCTTCCAATGGCAAAATCGTAGGCGCATCCAGCGAGGGTTATTCCGACAAGAAATCCTGCGAGGAAAACGCAAACAGAGATAACGACAAGGACAAGTGGGAGTTTTACACCGACAAGCGCGGCGAATACCGTTGGCGCAGAACCGCCTCCAACGGCAACATCGTAGGCGCTTCGAGCGAGGGCTACTCCACAAAGAACGGCTGCGAAGAAAACGCAAAGCGCAACGGTTGGAAAGGCTGATAATTTTTAATTGACAGACATTCTGAATTTCGCTGTGACCCTCGAATAAATTCGGGGGTCATAGCCAAATGTAAAAAGGAGGGGTTGTTCCGATGAAAAGCAAGCGCAGAGTGCGCATACTGACTGCTGTGTGTGCCGGTATTGTGGTTCTGGTTATTTTTCCGCTTCTTATCGGCTATACTCACCTCACGGATCACCAGCTCAAATCATACATAACGCAGACTCTGGACGAAATATCCGAACGTAACGTCTGCTCGATAAACGATAAAATTAACAGCGACCTTATCCTGCTTCAGGAGATATCAGAGCGCTTTTCAATCTCCGACGACAACTTTTCTATTCTGATGAAAGACCTTGATACCACATCGGGTCAGCACGGATTCAAGAGAATGGGGCTTGTAGACGACAAAGGCAAAACCTACTGCTCGGACAACGCCGTTATAGATGTAACGAATGAGGAACATATCAGAAAAGCTTTTTCGGGGCAGACCGTAGTGTCTGACGTTTTCCTCGATTTCGCTGACGGGAAACGCATTTTCGTATACACCGCTCCCGTGTACTATTATGACACGAACACTATCAAGGGCGTTCTTTATGCGACCTGCGATACGACTGCTTTCAGAGAACATTTATCCGAAACCGCCTTTGACGGACACGGATATTCATATATCGTAAAATCAGACGGAACTGTTGTTACAGATTCCGCTCACCCATCGTCATACAAGAATATGACGAATATTTTCGAGTCTATGCTCGCAAGCGGCAATAACGAAAAAGCCGTTGCGCAAATGAAAACGGATATGTCAGACGGTGGTCAAGGCAATATCATCTTCATTAATTCAGGCATAAAGAAATACATGAATTACGAAGCGCTGGGAATAAACGACTGGTATATGTTAAGCGTTACTCCCGTTGATGTGATGGACGCAAACCGCAATAACATCATTATGCTTACAATCGTGCTTGTAGCTTTGATTTTGATAATTACAGTAGCAATTTTCATCGTTTTGATAAAAAGCGAAAAAGCAAGAAGCCGTGAATATGAGAAAGTCCTGTATATCGATCCGCTTACGGGCGGCATATCGTTTGCGAAGTTCTGCATTGACGCTCCGCAGCTGATAAGCAAAAGCGATAAAAATGCTGCTTGCGTTATGGCTGATTTCGATAATTTCAAGCTTATCCAGAACCTTTACGGCAACACTGAAAGCGACAAGATTATCGTTCACGCCTATGAAGTGTTCAATAAGATAATCGGCGATAACGGACTGCTTACAAGGCGGGTTGAAGATAAGTACTATGCGCTGGTGTTCTTCAGTGACGAAAACGAGCTTAAAGAGCTGCTGCAGAAGTTTATCACAAAGTTCAGAAATTCGTGGAACAGCCATGACGCTGATTATAACCTCAATCTTACAATCGGAGTGTGCATTGTAAACGGTGCTGAGGATATTGAAACAATTGCAAACAATGCCACTATCGCACATGACGGAATAGACAAGGACGGCGAACGCATAGCATTTTACGATGACGTTCAGCGTGATCGCATGAAGAACAACAAAATCCTTGAAGATAAGATGGAACACGCTCACAAGAACCACGAGTTTGTGCCTTTCGTACAGCCGAAGTACGACCCGAACACAGGAAAAATCTGCGGAGCGGAGGCGCTTGTAAGATGGAAAAGCGCAGACGGCAGCATCACATATCCCGACAGATTTATTCCGCTTGCGGAGCGCAACGGCTTTATCAGAGTGCTTGACCGTGATATGTTCGAGGCTGTATGCAAACTTCAGCGGCAGATTATCGACAGCGGACTGCCTGTTGTTCCGATTTCGGTGAATGTTTCCCGACAGCTGATGTACGAACAGCGGTTTGCTGATGACTATGTGGAGATACTGAAAAGATACAGGCTCTCTCCCGATACGATAGAGCTTGAAATCACGGAAAGCGTGCTGTTTGATGATTTTGACGGCTTCAGAAAGATAGTAAACACACTGAGGGAAAACGGATTTAAGATACTGATGGACGATTTCGGAACGGGTTATTCGTCGCTTATGATGTTAAGCTCTGTGCCGATTGATAATCTGAAGTTGGACAAGTCGTTTATAGACCGTTTTGACGATGAAAAAGGCAAGAAAATCATAAACTGCGTAATTGAGCTTGCAAAGTCGCTGAAACTGCCGATTACCGCAGAGGGCGTTGAAACAAGCGAGCAGTGCGATTTTCTGAAAGAAAAAGGCTGTGACATCATACAGGGATATTATTATTCAAAGCCTGTTCCGCAGGATATATTCCTTGATATGCTCAAGCAGTCTGACGCTGCAAAAGAATAATACAACTCCCCTCTTGACTGCAAGAGGGGAGTTTTGACTTAATAAATGCGATAACAGAGCTGTTTTCAAAAATCAAGCTTTTTTTGTCGTTATTCTGCACAAAATGAAAACAGACAGGCTTGCATCATCTGAAATTTTTTTTGCGCAAAAGGACAAAAACCGACGCACTAAAAAAAAGCCGCAATTCATGCGGCTTTCTATTTTTATTCTCCGACATATCTGAAGAATTTATACCTGCGTGTGTTTAAATCGAATGTTTCGATAAACAATCCCTTTTTAACATAAACCCACCGCTCTATAAACACGGGTTTAACAGCGAAAAGGCGTTCGTTTTTCAGCGACGAAAACGTGTCATACGAGCCTTTGTAGCATTTCTCAAAAGTGCTTGCGAAATTTTCGTTTTCAAGTGGTTTTCCAATTTCTTCACATACGCCTTGTATCTGAATATTGTCAATGCACAGAGCGACATTCGGGTTTACCATAATCTGGCTGTATTTTTTCATTGTAATATCGGTCTGAAAGTAGAAAACACCGTCAATAAGTACAATGCTCATCATTCGTGAAGATACCACATTGTTTTCTGACGTAGAGAGCACCATTCTTCTTCCTATGCCGAATTCTGAAAAAAACTTATTTATTTTCATATCAAATTCGTTCATTACATCATAATCTCCTTGAACTTTCTGACGTTATCCGCAATATCGCCTTTGAACACGGACGAACCCGAAACCAGAATATCGGCGCCTGCGTCAAGGCACTCCTGTGCATTGTCAAGGGTAACTCCTCCGTCAAGCTCAATCAGAGGCTTTGAGGAAGAAGCTTCCGCCATCTCCTTGCACTTGCGTATCTTCTTAAAGCATGATGTGATGAATTTCTGACCGCCAAACCCGGGATTTACCGTCATAATCAGAATAAGGTCGAGGTCGTCAATCACGTTTTCCAGGGCGCAAAGCGGAGTTGCAGGATTAAGCGCAACACCTGCCTTGCAGCCAAGCTCGTGAATACTGCCGATTATCCTGTGAAGGTGAGTGCAGGCTTCTGCGTGAACAGTAATGATGTCTGCGCCGGATTTTGCGGCTGTGGCGATGTGATTTTCGGGTTTTTCAATCATCAGATGCACGTCAAACGGCAGCTTTGTATGCGGACGCAGCGAACTCATCACGGGAAATCCCATTGATATGTTCGGCACGAACATTCCGTCCATTACATCTATATGAAGCATATCAGTACCCGAATTTTCGAGCAGTTTAGTCTGTTCGCCCAGAATTGAAAAATCAGCTGACAGAATAGAGGGTGAAAGCATTGCCATCAGTTCACCGCCCATTAGTTCTTAGCGGTGAAGCCTTCCCAATCCTTGAGGAAGCGTTCAATACCGTTATCTGTCAGAGGGTGCTTCAACATTGCAAGCAGAACACTCATCGGAACTGTTGCGATATCGCAGCCCATTCTTGCAGCTGCTGTAACGTGAATAGGATTGCGGATAGACGCAGCAATAATTTCGGTCGGGATATTGGAAGCGTCGAACATTTCAACTATTTCGCCTATGAGGTTCATGCCTTCCATGCCGATATCGTCCAGTCTGCCGAGGAACGGGCTTACATATGTAGCGCCTGCTCTTGCGGCAAGCAGTGCCTGTGCAGCGGAAAACACAAGAGTTACATTTGTCTTTATTCCCATTGCTGTAAGTCTTTTACAAGCCTTAAGACCTTCTTCGCACATAGGAAGTTTGATAATAATATTCTTGTGGATTGCGGCAAGCGGCTTTGCTTCCTCTACCATCTTGTCGGCTTCAAGAGAGATTACCTCAGCGGAAATCGGACCGTCCACTATAGACGCAATTTCTGTAACAACCTCTTTGAAATCTCTGCCTTCTTTTGCGATAAGGGAAGGGTTGGTTGTTACGCCGCAGATAATGCCCATGTCGTTTGCACGTCTGATGTCCGCAACGTTTGCGGTGTCAATAAAAAGCTTCATGATAATTTTCTCCTTTTCATTGTTTCATTGAAATATTACGCTAATTCAATTATAACTTAAAATCTTTATTTTGTCAACTGCTTTATTAAATCTGCCCTGTTAATTATTTAACATTGTTATGCAATAAAATGATAATGGTTAAACAGCGCTTTCCCCGTGCCATCGCCAAGGGGAGTGGAGCAAGTGGAGCGTTGTCCCTTGCGACCTCTTTTCAGCAGTTTTGTTCTTTTGCACAAAAAATCGCAGAACTCAACAAACCCTAAGACTTGTTGAATTCTGCGTTAATTTTGTTATTTTTAATATTCACCGTCATAAATTCCCGTGATCATAACAGACAGAAAACGGAAATCGTTCATAAGATCCAGCTGTTCGCCCGAAAACTCGCCCATAATCTTCACCACAGGCCGCAGCACGTTCTCCCTATGCTCCACGACAACACCATGTCTGCCGTCCGACAGCGACACCATCGTGCCAATAGGATACGGGTTGAACGCACGCATGAATGCCCTTGAAACTTCCATATCAAAGTGCGTTCCGCAGCTGCCGAGAATGTATTCTTCCGTTTCCGCAACTGACCACGGCACACGATACGGGCGGTTTGACGTGAGAGCGTCAAACACGTCGCACACCGCCAGCACTCTCGCAATAAGCGGTATCTTGTTTCCGCTTATCCCAGTGGGATATCCCGAACCGTCGTATTTCTCCTGGTGAAACAGCACGCCTGCAAGCACGTTTGCGCTGTAATTGCCGCCGCTGTTCTTGAGAATGTTGTATCCTATCAGAGGGTGCTGCTTTATCTGAGTAAACTCCTCGTCGGTGAGCTTTCCCGGCTTTATGATAATATCATGGTCGATATTGGATTTTCCGATATCGTGCAGCAGACCTGCGATTACGGTTTCTTTGATTTCATCTTTGCCGAGCTTCAGTTCAGCACACACGCTCGCCGACAGCATGGCCACTCTCAGACAGTGCTTGTATGTATAATCATCGTAATTCTGCAAAGCGATCATCTGGTTTCCAAGGAATGACGAATCGCCCGAAATATCGTTCATAATATCATCGGCGATTGTGTCAACCTTTTTCACAGCCGCCTGCGACAATTCCTTTATTTCCTCGTTGCAGTCGAAAATATCGTCAAGGTTTTTCAAAGCCTCGCCTATATGCGCGCTGACCTCACGCTTACGCCGCTCCCTTTTCCGAACGGTCTGCTTTTTCTCGCCCGTATCCTCGATACCGCCGCCGACTATATGAACAGTCTTTATTCCCTTCTCCTGTATCATTTCGATCATTGCAGAAGAAAGGAAAATTCCCTTTTTCAGAATTACCTGATAATCATTGGCAGTCGTTGAACCGATATCATCTGCAAGCTGCATTCCCTCTCGCAGCTTATCCGCAGGTACTATAAGCATACTTTTACTCCTGTCTTAGAAAGTAAGAGGCGACGGATAAACGCCCTTTGCTATATAAGAGTTTATCTCCGATTTCGTAGGCTCAACATCGCTCTCGTAGGTTATGCCGAACCACTGTCCCTTTGTGGGAATATCCAGCACCCGATAACCCCGCAGCTCTATTTCCTGCTCAACAACCTGTGCTATTGTAAGCTCTGATACAAGTTCGTCAGGCTGAAGATTTTCGAGAAAATCGGAAAAACGTCTTTCTACAACGTCCATAAACTCCGTGTTAAATCCCCACATATTCATAGAAGCCATTGCTTCTTCGTCCAGAACTCGTTCAAATCCGTCATATTTCCCTCGGATAACGCCGTCATCGCCTCGCATAATCTGCTTATGCTCCAGCACTTCAGTAAGCATTCCGCTGCTGTTTGTGCGGCAAATTCCACGGTTTACCGTTCCGTTTTCGGATAACGTGTTCTTCAGAAGAAAGTCAACCGAACAAGCGTCACCGGTTGGGTTTTTCATAAAGTCCGCCAGATCAGCAAAAGCTGTCGGACTGTAAAAATCGTCTGAATTTATCACGGCGAATTTTCCGTCTATAACGTCCTTGCAGCAGTACACAGCCTGCGCCGTACCCCACGGCTTTACACGCTGCGGAAAATCGCGCGCACGCACGGGGAGGTTATCTCCCGTCTGATAAACATACGTTGTATCGACGATTTTTTCAATCCGTCTGCCGATTGTGCTTCTGAACAATTCGTCAATATCGTGCCTTATAATAAACACAACACGGTTAAATCCCACACGCAGTGCGTCATATATCGAATAGTCGATCATAAGCTCGCCGTTGGGACCCAACGGTTCAAGCTGCTTTATCCTGCTGCCGAACCGTGTTCCCATACCTGCCGCAAGAACAACCAATGTCAAATCCTGCATAAAAACGCTCCTTTGGACTATCAGTCGGCAAGCTGCTTGAATGACTGCATAATCTTTTCCAGCTTGTCATTTGCCTTTGCAAGTTTTTCTTTTTCCTTGTCAACCTGTTCCTTGGGTGCTTTGGCAAGAAATCCCTGATTATTAAGCTTCTTGCTGAGGAACTCTATATCCTTTTCAACGGCTGCCTTTTCCTTTTCAAGACGCTTGCGTTCTTCTTCCTTGTTCACAAGTTCTCCCATAGGCATGAACACTCTTGCGCTTGACGTTACAACCGTCACCATACCATCTGTATTTTCGAACTGAGCATTTGTTACGGTGAACTCGCCTGCGCCTGCAAGCTTTTCAAAGAACGGCTTTGCATTGGTGAAGATTTCGGCAAAGTCGGTTTCTACAAGCATAGTTACTTTCTTTGACGGAGGTACGTTCATTTCGTTTCTTCTTGCTCTTACCGCACGGATAGCGTCAACGACTTTCGAGAACTCCTCCTGCTCTGCTCTGAAGCAAAGACACTCGTCATACTCGCACCACTTCGCCGTCATAATGCTTTCGCTCTCGCCGCTGTTGGGCATAGACTGCCATATTTCCTCCGTAACAAACGGAATAAACGGGTGAAGCAGCTTCAATATTCCGCTCATAATGAACACAAGCACTTTCTGAGCCGCAGCAGCAGCCTCGCCGCCAAGAGCAATTCTCGGCTTTGTAAGCTCGATATACCAGTCGCAGAAGATATCCCACACGAAATCGTAGAGGTTCTGCACTGCAACGCCCAATTCATACGCTTCGAGGTTCTGCGTAACGTTCTTCACCATATCGTTGTACAGCGACAGCACCCACTTATCCTCAATCGGGAGGTTTTCGGGGAGTGCGCCAACCTCGAAATCTTCGGGCAGGTTCATCAGAATGTAACGCGAAGCGTTCCACAGCTTGTTTACGAAGTTACGGGAGTTGGTAATCTTGGTTTCTGTCCAGCGTGTGTCGTTGCCGGGTGCGTTTCCTGTTACCAGAGCAAGACGCAGTGCGTCCGCACCGTACTTCTCGATAATCTCAAGCGGATCTACGCCGTTGCCGAGCGACTTCGACATCTTGCGTCCCTGGTCGTCACGCACAAGACCGTGTATAAGCACGTCCTTGAACGGCTTTACGCCCGTGTGTTCCAGTCCCGAGAAAATCATTCTCGCAACCCAGAACGGAATGATGTCGTAACCCGTTACAAGCGTTGTCGTAGGATAGAAGTAATCAAGGTCGGGGGTCTTGTCAGGCCAGCCGAGAGTTGAGAACGGCCACAATGCCGAGCTGAACCATGTATCGAGGGTATCCTCGTCCTGCTTCATAACTGCTCCGCACTTCGGGCAGACGTCCATGGAAGTTTCGCTTATTACTTCGTGGTCGCACTCTGTGCAGTAGTAAGCGGGAATCCTGTGTCCCCACCACAGCTGACGTGAAATGCACCAGTCACGGATATTCTCCATCCAGAACAGATAACCGTTTTCAAAACGTTTTGGAATGTAGCGCAATTCGCCGCTCTTAACAACGTCAATCGCAGGCTGTGCAAGTTCTTTCATCTTAACGAACCACTGCTTTGAAACCATCGGCTCAACTACGGTATGACAACGCTGGCAAGTGCCGACATTATGCTTGTGCGGCTCTACCTTTACAAGAAGTCCGAGTTCTTCGAGGTCGGCTACCATAGCCTTTCTCGCTTCGTATCTGTCCATACCCGCATACTTTCCGCCAAACTCGTCGTTAATGGTAGCGTCGTTGTTCATAACGTTGAGAACGGGGAGATTGTGGCGCAGTCCTACCTCGTAGTCGTTGGGGTCGTGAGCAGGTGTGATTTTAACGCAGCCTGTTCCGAACTCCATATCAACATACTCGTCTGCGACAACTGGGATTTCCCTGTCGGTGAGCGGCAGTTTCAGCATTTTTCCCACAAGGTGAGTATAACGCTCGTCCTTGGGGTTTACGGCAACTGCGGTATCGCCGAGAAGCGTTTCGGGACGGGTAGTTGCAATCTCAACATATCCGCTGCCGTCTGCAATGGGATAGTTGATGTGCCAGAAGAAGCCGTCCTGCTCTTCGTACTCGCATTCGATATCGGAAATAGAGGTCTTGCAGTTCGGACACCAGTTGATAATGCGCTTGCCGTGATAGATAAGTCCCTTGTTGTAGAGGTCGATGAATACTTTCTGAACAGCCTTTGAACAGCCCTCGTCAAGCGTGAAACGCTCACGTTCCCAGTCGCAGGACGCACCAAGTTTTCTCTGCTGCTGATTTATTCTGCCGCCGTACTCGCGCTTCCAGTCCCACGCACGCTCAAGGAAGCCGTCACGTCCGATGTCGTCCTTGGTAACGCCCTCTTCTTTCATCTTTGCTACAATCTTAGCCTCAGTCGCAATAGACGCATGGTCTGTTCCGGGAAGCCACAGTGCGGAATAACCCTGCATTCTTCTCCAGCGGATAAGGATATCCTGAAGAGTGCAGTCCATAGCGTGACCCATATGCAGCTGACCTGTGATATTGGGCGGCGGCATTACGATCGTGTAAGGCTTTTTCTCAGGGTCGATAGGAGCGCGGAAGTATCCTGCGTCCTCCCAGTATTTGTACAATCTATCCTCAAAATCTTTTGGAGAATAGGTCTTTTCGAGTTCTTTTCTCATTTTTATGTCCTCTCTTTTATCTTTAATGTATTGACAAGCTCCTCATCGGGAGTAACATACAAGGTTTTATTGTTAGTGAAGATTACCATACCGGGTTTTGCGCCCGCAGGCTTCTTCACGAATTTCACGGGAACGTAATCCACCGCAATGCCCGATCCGCTTCTGCCCTTTGAGTAGAATGCGGCAAGCTGCCCCGCCTCAAACAGCGTCTGTTCGGGAACGGCTTTGTTCTCCGACTTCACGATAACGTGCGAACCGGGGATATTCTGCGTATGCAGCCAGATATCCGACGCTTTCGCAGTTTTCAGCGTAAGCAGATCGTTTTGTCGGTTGTTGCGCCCTACCAGTATCTCAAATCCCTCTGTGGAGCGGAATTTCATAGGCTCGGACAGCTTGCGTTTCGGCTCGTCCGATTTTGAATTACCTCTGATATAACCCTGTTCACGCAGTTCACGGCGGATTTCGGAAATCTCGCTGTCGCTCTCCGACCGTGAAACGCAGTCCAGAACGCTGTCGAGATAATTCAGTTCGTCAGAGCCTTTCTTTATCAGCTCTTGCAGCTTTTGTTCAGCGGTACACAGCTTTCGGTATTCGGAGTAATACTTCTGTGCGTTCTGAGCAGGTGTAAGCCTTGCGTCAAGCGGAATTTCACGCTGTTCGCCCGTGTAGAAATCTTCAAGCGTGCAAGCAGTCATTCCCTTTTCAAGACGGTAGATATTGGCGTTTATAAGGTCGCCCAGTACTCGCAGCTGCTCACGCTCGGAACATTCGGCAAGCTCTTTTTTCTGAATTTCCAGTTTTCGTGTAACTCGCTCGTAAGCGGTGTTCAGCGTTTTCAGCAAATCCCGTGAACGCTGTTTCATTCTGTCGGAAGACGCCGCCGCTGCAAAAAAGCTGTCAAGCAGTTCGTTTGCGCTGCTGCAATATTTCTTGCTGTAAAGCGTGCCGTATTGCATAACATCGGTAAAGCAGATATCACGCTTGGAAAGTTCCTCGCAAGTCAGCAGCGTAAAGCACGCTTTGCCGCTTTGCAAAGCCGTTTTCGCAATTGTGAGAAATTCGCACAGCCGCTCGCAGCCGCTGCCGTCAAGTTCCGCACAACCCACATCGGTATCGCCGCAGGCATAAAATGCCGCTTCACGGGCGAAAACGGGAGAAATGCCCTCGAGTATATCGGGTAGCGCCTTTGCAAGCCTGTCCGTTCGCTTAACGGCAAGGCTTACCACCTCTTCGGGGTCTATTTCAAGCAGATTAAGCCGCTGGGTTCTCGGCGGCGTTTCGTAAACGATATTCGGCAGCACTCTGCGTATTCCCAGAACCTCGTCCGCTACACGCTTTACGCTGTCCACCACTCGCCCGTCACGCACAAGAATAATGTTGCTGTGCCGCCCCATTATCTCGCAGATGAGCGTGTTCACGACTGTATCGCCGATTTCATTCACGCATTCAAAATCAAAATATAAAATTCGTTCCAACCCGTCCTGTCGGATACCGAGCAGCCGTCCGTTGGAGAGGTGCTTTCGCATAAGCATACAGAACATCGGCGGTGACGATGGGTTTTCAAAGTCCGCTTTGGTGAGGTTCACCCTTGCCGCAGTGCCGTTCGCCGAAAAGATTATCTTCTTCGGTGTTCTGTCGGCAGAACCCAGCATTCTCAGCGACACCACCAATTCCTCACGGCTCGGCTGAGTTATCTTATCCACTCTCGCTCCGACAAGTGCGGATAATTCTTCTTTAACACAATGTAACAACGCTCCGTCAAGCGACAAATTCTCCGCCTCCTGTCAACGGTAATATAATTCACACATAACCGCACGGGTCGTGTTCGCATTCTGCGCTGAACACAGGCACAGACGGTATTTTTTCGGTAACGAGTTTTGCCAGTCGGTGAGCGGCAGCCTTTTCCGTGCCGAAATGCCCTGCGTCAACAAGCGTAATACCGCAGTTTTCGGCTTCTATCCAGAAATTGTGCTTGATATCGCCCGACACAACAGCGTCAATGCCGTTTTCCCGTGCGAACTGCATAACATCGCTGTCAATGCCTGCACCGCAGCACAAAGCAATCCTGTTGATGACGTTTTTATGTGAACTGTAACGCACGCCGCCCAGCGACAGCTTCTCCTTGCAGTACTCCGCAAGATGTTCGGGCAAATACCCCAGTGCCACCTCGCAGATTATGCCGTAGCCATCGTGGAACTTCTCATACTGCGGAGTGCCTGCGTTATTGAAGTCGAGCAGCTCCGCCAAGGTTTCGTTCACACCGTTTTCGGCTTTATCAAAATTCGTGTGCATTGCAATCACTGCAATATTTTTTCGTACAAGGGACGGAACAACGCTCCATTCGGGAATTAACTTCAATCCGCTGAAAATCACAGGGTGGTGCGACACGATAAGGTTTGCGCCCTTTTCGTCCGCTTCTTTTATGATATCATGCGTGATGTCCAAACAGCAGCACACGCCTGTAATATCAGCGTTTTCGTCACCGATAAGCAGTCCCACATTATCAAAGCCCTCTGCAGACGCAAGGGGAGCTTTTTCGTCAAGGTAATTAAGCAGTTCTTTTATCTTCATTTTCCGCTATCCACCGCTATTCTCATTATAATATCAGCTGTTTTGCGGAGATTCTTCGCTTCATTGCCGCAGCTCTCGGACTTTTCCATATTGTCAGCATTTTTCAGAAGCTTTTGGGCGATTTTTTCAAGGTAAATCCTGTCACGGTTCAGTCCCACCAGTGCCGCCACATCGTCAATTTCGCGAGAAACGCCCGTGTACCGCCACAGCATAACCGAATACACTCTGCCGCTGTCCACCGCCGTTCTCTCCTCGATAATCTCAAAACCCATACGGTAAAGCTGTTTTCTCAGCACTTCGGCTTTGGTCATCGGCTGAAGAATAAACCTCGTATCCCCGCAAGTGAAACGGCAGCCGCCCACAATTTCAGCGATAAGTTCGCCGCCCATTCCGCATATAATAACATCATCGGCATAGTCAATCTTTTCCAGTCCGTCCGACAGCAGACAAGTCACGTTCTGCACGCCGCACTGACTTACAGTTCGTTTAGCCGCTTCAAGAGGACCCTCACGGACATCGGACGCTAAAACCGATTTTGATTTGTTCATTGCAAGACAGCAGGCAAGCTGTGCGTGATCGCAGCCGACATCGACTGCGATTTTTCCGTCACGGCACAGCTCATACGCCGCCGTCAGTCTGTTGTTGAGAGTAAACACAAATTACTCGCCCAGAACAGCATTCAGAGAAGCCACGATTTCGTCAGCGTCAACGCCGTGAGCAGCGCAAGCCTGTCCTACGGACTCGCCTCGTGCAGACGGACAGCCCAGACAGTGCATACCCATCTCAAAGAAGATAGGAGCAGCAGCTTCAGCGTTGAAATCAAGAATATCTCCGATAATTGTATCCATAGTAACTTTCATAATTGTACTTCCTTTCGGTTTATATCAATTTTGTGTGCAGCAGGCTACACATTATCTATTATATCACATTTTTTTTGATTTGTCTAGTGTATAGCAAAAAAAGGGGGATTGGGAAAAGAGTACAGAAATCCTCTTCTTTTTCTTGCTGTGTTACACTATTACAAACTTTTTTCTGCCGCTTTAACAACCTTTTAGGAAATATAAAAACAACAACCGCAATTTGTCGTTTACCACAAAACTAATATGGACAACTCCAAATTTTCCGAATTTACTTGACAAATCCGCTCTTTAGAGTTATAATGAAAATGTATGTTTAAATAAATCTGAATTGAAAGGATTTTTAAAATGAAATACGATTTTACCGCCATAGAAAACAAATGGCAAAATTATTGGGACGAACATCGCACGTTCCACGCAGAAAACGACTATTCAAAGCCGAAATTCTACGCTCTTGTAGAGTTTCCGTATCCGTCGGGCGCAGGACTGCACATCGGACACCCACGCCCCTATACCGCAATGGATATCGTCGCAAGAAAGCGCCGTATGCAGGGCTACAATGTCCTTTTCCCAATGGGTTGGGACGCATTTGGACTTCCCACCGAGAACTACGCTATCAAAAACAAAATTCACCCTGCTATCGTCACCGAGAACAACGTAAACCGCTTCAGAAGCCAGCTTAAAATGCTGGGTCTGTCGTTCGACTGGGAGCGTGAAGTAAACACCACCGACCCCGACTACTTCAAGTGGACGCAGTGGATTTTCTTAAAGCTGTTCAAAAAAGGACTTGCGTACAAAAAGGAAATGAACGTCAACTGGTGCACCTGCTGTAAAGTCGTTCTCGCAAACGAAGAGGTCGTAAACGGCGTATGCGAACGCTGCGGCGGCGAAGTTGTCCACAAGGTCAAGAGCCAGTGGATGCTGAAAATCACCGAATACGCTCAGAAGCTGCTTGACGACCTTGACAGCGTGGATTATTTTGAAAAGATAAAGACCGCTCAGAAAAACTGGATAGGACGTTCCACGGGCGCAGAGGTGACTTTCAAAACCACTCTTGGCGATGACCTGCTGATTTACACAACACGTCCCGACACAATGTTCGGCGCAACATATATGGTAATCTCCCCCGAACACCCTCTTATCGAAAAGTGGGCGGACAAGCTGCAGAACCTTGACGCAGTGCGCGCATATCAGGCTGAAGCCGCTAAGAAATCCGATTTCGACCGCACCGAAATGAACAAGGATAAGTCGGGCGTCATGCTTGAGGGCGTAAAGGCTGTGAACCCTGTGAACGGTGCTGAAATTCCGATTTTCATTTCCGACTATGTTCTTATGAGCTACGGCACGGGCGCAATTATGGCTGTTCCTGCGCACGATACCCGTGACTGGGAGTTCGCAAAGAAGTTCAATCTGCCGATTATCGAGGTTGTAAAGGGCGGCGAGGACGTTCAGAAAGAAGCGTTCACCGACTGCGCAACAGGCGTGCTTGTAAACTCCGACTTCCTTGACGGTCTGTCAGTTGAGGACGCAAAGGTTAAAATCAAGCAGTGGCTCACCGAAAAGGGTGTTGGTCACGAAAAGGTTAATTTCAAGCTGCGCGACTGGGTATTCTCCCGTCAGAGATACTGGGGCGAGCCTATCCCCGTTGTACATTGCGACAAGTGCGGCTGGGTTTCCGTTCCCGAAAGCGAACTGCCGCTGAAGCTGCCCGAAGTGGAAAGCTATATGCCTACCGACACAGGCGAAAGCCCTCTGTCTACACTCGAAAGTTTCATCAACACCACTTGCCCTCAGTGCGGCGGTGCTGCAAAGCGTGAAACCGACACCATGCCACAGTGGGCAGGCTCTTCGTGGTACTTCCTGCGTTACTGCGACCCCACCAACGACAAGGAGCTTGCAAGCAAGGAAGCGCTTGATTACTGGATGCCCGTTGACTGGTACAACGGCGGTATGGAGCATACCACTCTTCACTTGCTGTACAGCCGTTTCTGGCACAAGTTCCTCTATGACGAGGGAATTGTTCCGTGCAAGGAGCCGTATATGAAGCGCACTTCTCACGGAATGATTTTGGGTAAAGACCCCGAGCGTCCCGGAGAGTTCACCAAGATGTCGAAATCAAAGGGCAACGTTGTAAACCCCGATGATGTCGTTAAGGAATACGGCGCAGACACAATGCGTCTTTACGAAATGTTCGTAGGCGACTTTGAAAAGGCTGCTCCGTGGCAGGAGAACGGCATCAAAGGCTGCAAGCGTTTCCTTGAGAGAATTTGGAATATGTCCGAGAACCTCAAGGAGGGCGACGAGTATTCCGAGAAATTGCGTTCTTCAATGCACAAGACGATAAAGAAAGTTTCCGAGGATATTGAGGGGCTGAAGTTCAACACCGCTATTGCGACAATGATGGGACTGCTCAATGACGCAGACAACGCAGGCGGCTTCAACAAGGCTGAATTCAGGTCGCTGCTGATTATGCTGAACCCATTCGCTCCGCATATCACAGAAGAGCTGTTCGAGCAGTTGGGCTTTGGCATTCTCAACGAGCAGAAGTGGGTAGAGTATGACGAGAAACTGTGCGTTGACAGCACAGTGGAACTTGCGGTTCAGATTAACGGCAAGGTAAAGACTCGCTTTAACGCTCCCGTTGACAGCGACAGCGAAACGCTTATCGGACTTGCTCTTGAACTTCCCGAAATAAAGTCGCTTACAGACGGAAAGACTATTGTCAAGAAGATTGCCGTTCCCAATAAGCTGGTAAATATCGTAGTTAAGTGATATAAATAAACAAAGGCGGTGCATTACACCGCCTTTTTTTACTTCAAAACTCCGATAACAGAGCCGTTTTCATAAATTCGGCTCTGTTTTCTTGTAATTATGCACAAAGCTAAGGAGTTCGCCTGTTCAGAAGAATTGCATTTGTGAACTTATTTTATGTAAAACGCCTAAACACGCACTTCGCCCTGCGTTTAAAGGATATGCCCCTGCTTTTCAGCAGGGGCGCACCTGTGTTTGGTTCAACGAACAATCGATTG
>CAZTRH010000016.1:0-33299 GCA_964616605.1 uncultured Ruminococcus sp. | reverse complement strand
ATTTTCATTTTCGGCAAGTGATTTTACCGTCTGCTCAAACAGTTTTTCTGCTTGGTTTTCAATGTCGGCAAGATAATTGTCGAGCGTTCCGGCAGTCAGCAAATTATAATACCTGACCTTGTGATGCTCTTTAAGATACCTCCTGTGTCGTTCACTCCATACACCGATTTTATAATCGCTTTCATTTGGTAATGTAACACAAGGCAATCTGTAATCCCCCTGCACTTCATATTGTCCGCCTTGTCGTTCAAATAATGTCGTCATATAAAAATCCCCCTTGATTTTGATGTGTTTATTATAAATCAAGTCGAAACAAAAGACGAATGTGCGGATTTTATTGCAAAAGAAAAAGGCTCTGACCTTTGAAGTCAAAGCCTAATTTCTTCCCTTTGCAATGCCACAGATGTAATAAGTTTTTATACTGCCTTATCAACCCGTAGCAAAATCCGCACGTTTTTTATTTTAGAAATATAATCCCCATTGCGATATGTGAGTCGGGAGATAATCGGGCGGATACTGCCTTTTGCCGTTAATTATAACTTCAAAATGGAGATGGTTTCCTGTGGAATTGCCTGTTGAACCCATATATCCGATGCATTCGCCCATTGTAACGCGTTTTCCGACATACATAGTCGAGCTGAATGTACTCATGTGTCCGTACAGCGTTTGTTTTCCGTCGTCATGCTGAATTACAATGTAATGTCCGTAGCCTGTTGAAAGCTCCTTCATTGTGATTATCGTTCCTGTACCTGCGGCATAAATCGGCGTTCCATACGAGCCGGCAATATCAAGTCCTTTGTGTCCGTAATAGCTGTAATAGGCGCTGTAACCCAGATTTGTGACAGCTATCCACGGCAGACAGCTGATTTTACCACCGTTTCCGCCGACAGGCCATAGATAATTACCTGCTGCAACAGTCTGTGCGGGAGCGGCATTTGAGGTGCGCGGCTTAGTGCCGACTGAAACTATCCTTGTCACAGGTTCTTTTGTGACCGTTCTGGAGATAATATGGCGGTTTACTTCAACGCCGTTTATATAAGAAACGTCCGCAACTACGGCACGTTCGCCTGCAACACCCTTGCGTCTTTCAAGCTTATCACCTTCAAAGATTGTGGAGTCGTCGTTGTATGTAGTGTCGTAGTCGAAAGATTCGTTATAATGTTCTTCACGGGTAACTATTACTGTGAGGAACGGTTCGTCCTGAGTTATCTTAATCTGCTGACCTCCGTAAACGGGCGTGTTTACGTTAAATTCGCCGTTCAGAGCCGCAAGTTCTTCGTATGTCATATCGACTTTTTTGGCGATAGCGGCGGCAGAATCACCATTTACTACGGTATAGTATGACGCAACACGCTTGTAAGAGGTGAGTTTTTCTATCATTTTATCCTCGTCAACAAAGCTGTCGGTCATATATTTTCCTGGAATAAAGGTAATCTCTTTATCGAAAGCAACTGTTTCTTTTGCGCTTCCGGAGCGATAGCGGTCAAGCAGTTCTTCAAGTGCGGCGTCAACTTTGTCGTGAGAAACGAGCGTGCCGTAATACGCATCGCCTATATACATTCCATATCCGTCGCTGATTTCAGCGTCTATAAGCTCAAGTATTTTATCCGTAAGCTGGTTGGAATTGAGCGTAGTGCCATAACCTATTGCGGCAACTTCATATACAGGTTCAAACACAATGGATTTCGTAGTGCTTCCCGTAAAATCAATACGGCTGCGCACATCTTTTTCCGAAGTGTTGTAAACGCTTTCGTCATCGATATAGCCTATGAAATTTCCGTTTACCGTAAGCTTCAGCGCATACATCTGATTGTTGGCATAGCTTATCACATTGAAAAGGAAAATACAGGACATTATCGGCAATACCCAGTTTACAATCGTTACTATAATGCCTCGTTTTCCGAAAAGCATTCTGCCCGTAACTCTGGTGGCTGCCACTGCGCCGCCTGTCGCTCCTTTTTGCTGTCTGGCTTTGGAAATCTCATTTTTTCCCATTTTCAAAGCCTTGTTATAACGGATAAACGGCGTGATTACAGTTTCTGCAAGTTTTGCAAAAATGCGTTTTAAAAAGCGGCTTATGTGCGCCCAACCTACTAAAATCGTCATCAATATTCCCGATAACAAATTGAGCAGTGTTTTTCCGATTGCACTGAACGCACTGAAAAACAATTCTCCGAGCGTTGCGGTGCTGTCATATATGTAAGAAGCCGTGATTTTTTTCGGCTTGTTTTCAGTAATCTGTTCCGGCAATTCTTTTTCTGCTATCATAAAATCCCCCTGAATAGTGTCGAAGCTGTTCTGATACTTAATAACTTATCATCAAAGGAAAAAATTATCTCAGCGTAATCTTGTACATGATGAATTATATAAAGATTTTGTCTGCATTCTGTCAGTTATCAGCATAAAACAGCGTACTTTAACATTATACCAAATTTAAGCCATAATTTCAAGGGCATTTTATGCGTTGTAATAAATTACATATTTTTTTGTGCATTACTGACAAAAGATATTTTTGATTGGAAAATAAAGCGAAGCCTGCTTGTTATGAACTGTCAGAACAAAATAAAAAGGCGGTGAGAACAAATCTCACCGCCAAGAAAAAATCGGATTATTCAGCAAATTCGCTTTCAACGAGCTTTACAAGTCCGTCAACAGCAAGCTGCTCATCAGAACCGTCAGCGATAATGCGAATCTGTGCGCCGCCTACGATACCAAGCGAGAGAATACCGAGAAGTGACTTTGCATTTACACGGCGCTCTTCCTTCTCAACCCAGATAGAAGACTTGTACTCATTAGCCTTCTGGATAAAGAATGTTGCGGGTCTGGCGTGCAGACCTACCTGATTTTTAACTTCAATGTCTTTCATGCACATAACAATTTCCTCCATAAATGTGTTTGTTCAGCGAGTGACCTTTCTAAAGCTCTCTTCTGTTTAATTTTGTAAGTGCCGCAGGGAACTACGTTCGCCTTGCTGATTGTCTTTCTGAGCGGCTGTTCGTTATCAATCCCCTTATATAAAGTATAGTCAAAAAAATTGATTTCGTCAACAGAGATTTCAAAAAAAAATTCGACCTTTGCTGATTTTCTGTTTTTTTACTCATATTCGCCGAAACAGCAAACGAAATGTTGTTTGGTTTGCACAAAAAGTTTTCAACTAACTATTCAACATAAACACAAGTTTTCAACTAATGAAATGCCTGTTACATACATATATTAATCGCAATAATATTGCAATACCGCCCCGACACCCTTTCGGGAGGCGGGGCGGTAAATATTTAAGCATTGGTGGGATCATCGTGAAACGCTGTTCTGGCATTGGTGAGATTAAGAGTGCGACTGTGATAGCTATTATGTCGTTTTATGCTTTGATTATGCCAGATAACTGTTTACAATTCTTACCATCATATCCGACAGCTTTTCAACGTTGTAAGCACCGACGGTAGGTTCAATATGGCTGCCGCCTATGCCGCTGTCGTCTGTGAGGAAGGTGTAAGTGCCGCCTGTGGTGAATGCCATTGTACGCAGGAGATACTCGGTGGATTTATCAATTCCGCTGGAAGCTATCGGCACTATGCGGATACCTTTTTTGGCGGCTTCTCTGACGTGTATGTTGACTTCGCTTATGATCTGTGCGTCCTCGTGAGGCGGTGCGTCAAGTACGAGGAACATTATTTTTACGGAATTTTCGTCCCAGTCGTGATTGTTTATCGCACTGTCAAGGGCGGCGTGTACGGCTTCGGGGAAATCTCCGCCGCCGTCGGAACTCTGCTTTCCGATTGCGTCAAGCGACTGCTCAATATCTGATGTAAACGGGAACTGGCGGACAACGTACTCATCGCCCTCGTCACGATAGAAGTTCACGCTGGTGCGGATTTCAGTATTTGCATTCCGACTGCTGACTTTGCGGACGATGTCTTCAAGCTCTGCCTTGAGATATTCAAGTTCATCGCTCATAGAGCCTGTGGTGTCGCACATAATCATAAAATCAAGTTTACTGAGCTTTTGGGCAGTAACGTCCGCAAGCTCGCATTCAAGGTCGGCATTGCCCATTACACCGTCAAGAGCTGCGGTATGACCGTTGTACTCCACGGTGATTTTATCGGTTTTGCCGTTTATAGCGGTGTAGAAGAGATAAGCCATACCTTTATTGTCGGTGACAGCACTGCAGATGGCTGAATTGCAGCTTACTCTTGCACCCTCGACAGGTTCGCCGTTTGCGGTGACTTTAACGGAAATGCGGTTGTCAATCGGGTTTTTCCAAGTGGATTTGTAGCTTCTCCAATCGCTGTGTGAAGCATAAAGAGCGTCCCAATCTGCCCAATGTGCATTGTCGTTCCATTCGCCGCCTGTAAGCATTCCTGCCTGAGGTTCGGGGGCGGTGGGGTCGGGTGTTATGATATCAATAGGTGCGTAATCGTCGGTGGTTACAGCGTCTGCTGTTCCGCCTGCTGCAATATCTGCAAATCCATCATAGACTTCTTCGGTAATTCTATCGCCTGAACCGGCGTGGACGCCTGTACCGCCTATATCTGTGCCTTTAAATGAAGGAGATGCAGTGTTATTGCCCCCTCCTTCACCGGAAGCAGCACCTACCCAGCCAGTGTCTGCGGCAGAACAGCCTGCAAGAGTGATTGCTGCAAGTATTATCGCTGTTGAAGATAAGAATTTTTTCATAAGTATTCCTCGCTTTCATAAAAATATTTTGTTAATCGGAGAGAAACTTGCTTTATCAGCGTTTTCAATCATAATACCAAGCAGATTTCAGAAATGCTGCAAAAAAATTTTAAAAAAAACACCCGATATAATCGGGCATTAGAGTTTTTAGGTTTGTTGCGCTGAATATTGTAGCTTGTGCAGCAATGAACGGGCATATGCTAATTGTGCGAGGCTGATTTAATCAGTTCGGGCAGAAACACAAAGCACCATGCCGCCGCTATCGCTATCAGCAATGATAATAACCGAAGCGATTCGGAAAAGAAAAGAATAATCAGCGTGAAAATATCTTTATTCCAAAAGAGCAATATCCCCACAATCACTGCTATAATCGCCGAAATCAGTACTGCTCCCGCAGCGCAGTCCTTTGCCGTGCGTATAAGAGGGTCGTTTTGCATGGTGACTTTATCGCAAAGTCGCTCAATGGCAGTATTCACTGCTTCAATCGACAGTACTGCACCGCACGTCAGCAGGAAAATCGCCCATTTTTCAGCGGTGAACGAATAAAACCTTGCCGCAAAGTAAACTGCAAAAGCCATAACGCAAAGGTGAAATCTGAAATTCCGTTCCTTTACCGCTGCGGCAATGCCTCTGCCTGCGAAATAAAAGCCTTTAAAGAATTTCATATCCGCCGCCTTATCGTGTTATGCCGAGAGTCTGAAGAACCTTTTCCTGCTTTGCGAACATCTCCGTTTCTTCTTCGGGGGTCATATGGTCATAACCCAGCAGATGAAAAAGCGAATGTGCGATAAGGAATGCCACTTCTCTCTTCATGCTGTGTCCGTATTCTTCGGACTGCGCTTTTGCTTTTTCGAGCGAAATGACAATATCGCCAAGCAGCAGTGCGTCTGTTTCGGGGTTTATCTCATAGCCATTTTCATCACCGAGCGGAAAAGACAGCACATCGGTTTCACGGTCAATCTGGCGAAATTCGTTATTGAGTCTGCGGATTTCCTCGTTATCGGTGAATGTGAGGGAAACTTCGGCATCGTCCTCGATTTCCTCTTCAATAAGCGCTTCGCGGGTGCAGTCCTCGCAGAGCTTTTCTGCGTCAAAGTCAAGCGTTATTTTATCTTGCTCATCACTGAAAAGAATATATATCTTCATAAACTGTCCTCTTACTTTCTTTTGTCACGTCCGTTTGATGAACCGTATTCGTCATAGGCTCTGACGATATCCTGAACCAGTCGGTGACGTACTACGTCCTTGTCTGTAAAGCGGTTCTGTGCGATGTCGTCAACGTTTTTCAGCACTTTAAGCGCTTCTATAAGTCCCGATTTTTTTGATTCGGGGAGGTCTATCTGGGTTATGTCGCCTGTGATTACCATTTTGGAGTTGAAGCCAAGTCGGGTGAGGAACATCTTCATTTGCTCACGGGTGGTGTTCTGTGCTTCGTCCAGTATGATAAAGCTGTCGTCAAGGGTGCGTCCACGCATATACGCAAGCGGTGCAACTTCTATTGCACCGTGTTCCGAAAGCCGCGCGAACGCTTCCTGCCCGAACATATCAAACAAGGCGTCATAGAGCGGTCTGAGATACGGGTCAACTTTATTTTGCAGGTCGCCGGGGAGAAATCCCAGCTTTTCGCCTGCTTCAACGGCGGGGCGGGTGAGGATTATCCTTTGCACCTGCTTTTGCTTGAATGCTGTAACGGCAAGTGCCACCGCAAGGTAAGTCTTGCCTGTGCCTGCAGGACCTACACCGAAAGTAATCGTGTTTTTACGGATAAGGTCGCAGTATTTCTTCTGTCCAACCGTTTTTGGTTTTATGGGTTTGCCCGAATGGGAAACGCACACGCAGTCGCCCGAAATAGAAGCTATTTCGCCTTCTTCACCATCGTTTACCATAGCTATTGCATAGCGGACGTTCTGCTCGGTGACAGCACCTTCGCGGGAGTAAATTTCGCTGAGCGTTGATACTGCTTTCTGCGCTTTAAGAACAGCTGAGTCGGTATCGCCTGTGATTTTCACCTCGCTGCCTCGTGATACTATGGTAACACTGAACGCTTTCTGAATGAGATTGATGTTTCTGTCAAAATCCCCGAAAACCGCACGAAGCTGGTCGAGGTCTGTCATATTCATTGAAATATCTGCCATTTAATATCCTCTTTCTTTGAGATCGCTTATAATCTGA
Organism: uncultured Ruminococcus sp.; assembly: GCA_964616605.1. Classification (GTDB taxonomy): domain Bacteria; phylum Bacillota; class Clostridia; order Oscillospirales; family Ruminococcaceae; genus CAG-115. The sequence continues at coordinate 26,453 of CAZTRH010000016.1, read as the reverse complement.
ACATAAAATTCACGGACGTCAAACCCTTTGATATCCTCACGGTTGAGGTCAATCATATCAGCGTGAGTAATGCCTCGCTTGCCTTTCGGGAAAACGGGAGTAAAACGCTCGCCCCATTCCATTGATGTGAGGGCAACCAGTCCGTCATTGTCACCGTCATACTTCTTGACTATGGGATAGGATACGTTGAGCGGAAAACGTCCGCTGCGGCTGTTTGCGGCTTTTGAACCGAATGATTGGTACATTACATCGGGACTGTTGGGAGTTTGTTCATTGAACTCTTCGCAGAAGCTGTTCGTGAGGTTCTTTACCGCTGACATAAAGTCGGGGGAATTGTCGCCGAGGGCATAAAACGCTTTATTATAGGTATTTTCCACGAACGAAACAAACTTTTCGGGCGCAGCTCCGAGAAGATATTCCGCAAACAGGCAGCCGTGATGGGGAGTGTTTATTGTTGTAAGTGACGCTATATACTTATCACAGCCGTATTTTGAAATAGCGCAGCGCGTATCAAGTCCACCTTTGGAGTGCGCTATTACATTCACCTTGCCGCAGCCTGTTGTGGTGACAATCTCTTCTATCTTTTTTGCAAGTTCCTTAGAGCTTGCGTCAACGGAAAGTGCGCTTTGCTGCTCGCCGTAGTAAACTTCGGCACCGTTTTTCTTAAGCTCTGACGGAATGCGTCCCCAGTAGTTAAGCAGACGGCTGTCACGGAAGAATACTCCGTGTACGAACAAGATAGGGTAGCGTGTGGCGCATATTTTTTCAGCACTTCTTGAATTGTTGAGTACTGCTTTCTCGCTTTCAAAGTCAGCTTCACGGCGTACCTTAATATAAATTATCATAAGCATCACAAGGTTTGCTATGGGAATCATTCCGAATACAATGCCAAGAACCCTTGTTCGTATTCCAAGCTGAACAGATGTGACATACACACGGATAATGCCGTTCCAGAATATGGCGCCTTCACACAGCAGTGCAACCACTGCGTGGATTATATATGGCGTGTAACTGTCAACTCCGTTTATTATTTTTATAATATCTATCACGGCAAAGGCTGCACAGCAAGCGCAGGTGACCCAGAATGCAAGTATAAGTTCTGCACCGTCGCCGAGTACTTTAAGACGAAAATTCGGATATCTGCGCAGTGACGGGAAAATATTGAACAAAGCAAAATACACGAGAAGAACACATGAAATTGTGATTTTCCCCCATAACGGCAGGAGCAACGGAATGGCAGTGAGGTTAATTCCAAAAACGAGGATTGCCCAATTGATAATGCGCATTGCAATATTCATAATAAAACCTTTCTTAAGGCATCGCCGCACGATTAGCGGCTAAAGTCTTTGCCGCACCGACACGGCGTACATAAAGCGTTCGCTAACTCTTAGCTTGCATATTTTCCGCCATCCTGCACAAATTTTTTTTGAAATACGTCAGTATTCCTGCGTCATTTTTTGCACAATCCCGGGTGGCGGCTGCTGCCTGACTCGCAATCGTACTGCGACAGGAAGTCGCAGCAGTCACAACCAAGTGCAGTGCAGGACGCACTGCACCAAAGCGACAGGCGGCGACAGGAAGTCGCAGCAGTCACAACCAAGTGCAGTGCAGGACGCACTGCACCAAAGTGACAGGCGACAATAATTGTGCGGTGAAGCCCTAATAATTTCCAACAGACTCCCACAACTCATTATACATCATTTGGAAACTGTTGTCAACGAATTTTTTCAATACTGCGGCAAATAATATCGCAGGAAAGAGAGGTATGCAGCGATGAATATTGTTACCTGCGGCGAGGACTGCCGTTTTCAGAAAGACGGATACTGTGTGCTGGAAGATCTTAACCATTCTGCAGGGTCCTGCTCCTTTTGCAGATATTACGAAAAAATGAAGGATTGATGTTTTAAAATTTCAAAAATATCTGAAAAGCCCTTGCAAATCTTGCGGAAAAGTAGTATACTGAATTTGTATGAGCCGAAATCGGCTTTTCAATAATCTGTTTCGGCAGATTTAAGGCGGCACTCTGCTATAAGCGATTGCTGCCTTAATACGAAGGAAGGTACTATATATGACAGAGGATCTGCTTAAAGCGATAGAAGCAAAGCTCCCACAATTTTCTAAAAGTCAGAAGTTAATTGCAAATTATATTCTTGAGCATTATGATAAAGCCGCTTATATGACGGCACTGAAACTTGGCAATGCGGTGAACGTAAGCGAAAGCACGGTTGTGCGGTTTGCGATCGGAATGGGGTACGAGGGATATCCACAGCTTCAGCGCTCTTTACAGAGCCATATTAAAAACAGGCTGACCTCTTTGCAGAGAATGGACGTTTCCAGAAGCCGTCTTACAGGCGAGAATACCGTTTCGGCTGTTCTCAATCAGGATATTGACAAAATCCGCCGCACTCTGGAAAACGTCAATATGGAGGATTTCAGAAATGCTGTTTCTGAAATAATCGCAGCAAAGAGCATTTACATTCAGGGGGCAATGTCATCGGGACTGCTTGCAAGTTTTGCACACTACTATCTGCGGCTGATGTTCGATAACGTAACTCTTGTTGGAGCGGTCGGAACGTCAGAGCTGTTTCAGCGTATGATACACGTTGGAGAGGGCGATGTGCTTATCGCAATGAGCTTTCCAAGGTATGCATCAAGTACGATTGAGGCGTGCAGGTTTGCAAGAGAAGCAGGCGCCTACATTATAGTAATTACAGACAGCGAAAATTCTCCGCTTGTGCAATATGCGGATACCGCTTTGTATGCGTATTCGGATATGGTGTCGTTCGTGGATAGCCTGGTGGCTCCCATGAGCCTTATAAACGCATTGATTGCAATGATTTCTGCGGCGAACAGAGATAAGGTGGAGAAAACATTTTCTAAACTGGAGCAGCTTTGGGACAGAAGTGAGATTTATAAAAAAGATGTATGACGTAATTGTAGTGGGCGGAGGCGCGGCCGGTATGATGGCTGCGGTTACTGCCGCCGAAAATGGAGCAGCCGTTCTGCTTATTGAGAAGAACGAGCGGCTTGGAAGAAAGCTTGCCATTACGGGCAAGGGCAGATGCAACCTTACAAACAACTGTGATATCACGGAATTTATGGAGAATATTCCACGCAACGGGCGGTTTCTGTACAGCGCGCTTTCAAAGTTCTCAACGGAAGATACGATGAGCTTTTTCGAGGGATTGGGCGTTCCGCTGAAAACGGAACGAGGAAAACGTGTATTCCCTGTTTCGGATAAGGCGGCAGATGTTGTTAATGCGCTTTCGGTGCGGCTGAATGAGCTTGGAGTGAAAATAATCCGTGAAAACGTTCGTTCGCTTGTTGTAAATGAGGGAAGATGCGAGGGCGTAAACACACATTCGGGGCAGTATACAAGTAATGCCGTTATTCTTGCGACAGGCGGTGCATCGTATCCGAGAACGGGTTCGGACGGTTTTGGATATACGCTTGCACGGCAGGCAGAGCATACGATAGCGCCGCCTCGTCCGTCTTTATGTCCATTGGTGACGAAAGACGGCAGAGTGGGTGAAGCGGCAGGGCTTACTCTGAAAAATGCTTTGGTAAAGCTGTATCGAGGGAAAAAACTTGTGTACGAGGATTTCGGTGAACTGGCGTTTACGGCGGACGGCGTAAGCGGTGCAACAGTGCTTAGCGCATCGGCACACATTGAGGGCGAACCCACCGAATATGCTCTGTGCGTTGATCTAAAGCCTGCTTTAAGCGAGGAGAAGCTGGACGCACGCATTTTGCGGGATTTTGCGGAGCTTAAGAACGATGTTTTTGCGCAAGCGGCAAGAAAACTGCTTCCGAAAGAGATGTGCGGCCTGTTTTCGGAAATCGCAGGAATATCAATGGATACAAAAATCGCCGAAATAACCAAAGTTCAACGTAAAAATATGGTAAACACGCTGAAAAATCTGCGCTTGGAAATTGCGGATTTCAGACCTATTGCTGAGGCTATCGTTACGAGAGGCGGCGTTTCCGTTAAGGAGATCGAGGCTGCAACAATGAAGAGCAAGCTGTGCGAAGGACTTTTCCTTGCAGGAGAAATCATTGACGTGGACGGGTATACGGGCGGTTTTAATCTTCAGATTGCCTTTACGACAGGATTTGCGGCAGGGCAGAATGCCGTTTATACAAATCGTTGAAATATTTCGTGAAAAATAGATGAATTTTTTTGTAAACCCCCTTGATTTTTTTGTGCGGATATGTTATAATGAATTTGATTTAATAGTGGGGTAGTAGGTATTTCCTATTAAATTGTTTACAATTTTTTCCTTTATGGGGTGAGTAATTGATGTCCGCAGAGTGGAAAAAGCCTGTTTCAGTGGCGATTGACGGACCTGTTGGCGCAGGAAAAAGCACTATTGCCCGTGCAGCTGCTGAGAAAATGGGTTTTATCTATTGCGACACGGGTGCATTGTATAGGTCTGTCGGATTGTTCTGCGTAAGGGACGGTGCGGATCTGGACTCGCCTTGTGAAATTTCCGGGAGACTTCCGAAAATCAAGCTGAAAATCTGCATTGTTGACGGAGCGCAGAGAGTTTTTCTCAATGGAGAGGACGTTTCCGACAAGATACGCACGGCTGATATAAGCACTGCGGCAAGCAAGGTTTCGGCTGTTCCTGAGGTTCGGGCGGCTCTGCTGGGAATGCAGAGGGATATTGCAAAAACCGAGAATGTCATTATGGACGGCAGGGATATAGGAACGGTCGTTCTTCCTGATGCAGATGTAAAGATATATCTTACTGCTTCTGCTGAAATCCGCGCAAAAAGACGGTATGACGAACGCGTCGGTAAGGGCGCAAAGGTTACTTACGAGGAAACGCTTAAAGATGTGAATGAGCGCGACTATCGTGACATGAACAGAGAAACGGCACCGCTCAGACGTGCTGTTGATGCGGTTGAGGCTGATACTTCGGAACTGGATTTTTCGCAGTCGGTTGAGCTGGTGTGCGGAATAATCCGAAAAACTATTGAGTGAGGCGAGGGGACTGTAATGCTGTATGCACTGGCGAGAAATCTGGTTTCCTTCGTTTTCCATATAATTTATAAAATCACGATTGTCGGAAAAGAGAATATTCCAAGCAGCAAAGGCGGCTTTATAATCGCTTCAAATCATGTTTCAAATCTGGATCCGCCTATGGTCGGGGTAGTGTTTAAGGGAAAGTATGCGTTTATGGCGAAGGAAGAACTTTTTCAGGGAAGCCGTATATTCGCATGGCTGATAACGAAACTGGGTGCGTTTCCCGTTAAGCGCGGTTCAAAGGATTTGTCGGTTATCGACAAGGCTTTGGATAGCCTTAATGACGGCAAGATTTTCGTGATTTTCCCTGAGGGCACGCGTTCAAAAAACGGCGAACTCGGCAGACCGAAAAGCGGCGTTGCTATTACAGCAGCCAGAGCAGGCGCACCTGTTGTTCCTGTGTTTATAAAATACGGCAGGAAGAAATTCAGACGAAACGTGTGTGTGTCGGTGGGGGATATGATTCCTGCTGAAGAAGTTAAGGCGGATATATCCGATAAACACGAAATCCGCAGGATAAGCGAGAGAATTATGGGGCAGATAGCGCAGCTTAAAGCTGACGCTCCAGAAATTGTCTGAAGCTTTGGGAATTGATTGATAACTACTGTTTATAGATAGACTATGATTGTTGAAACGGCGAAAAACGCAGGCTTCTGCTTTGGGGTTACAAGAGCGGTGACGCTCGCAAAACAGGCGGCTCAGCGGTTCGGCACTGTATATACGTTGGGTGAACTTATACACAATGAGCTTGCAGTGGCTGATCTGGAGCGTGACGGCGTTTTAGTGGCAGAGAGTGTGGAATGTGCTAAGGGGAAACCTTTGATTATACGCTCTCATGGTGTTGCAAAGCCGCTTGAGGAAGAAGCAAGACGTCTTTGCAGCGAAGTGATTGACGCTACTTGTCCGTTTGTGAAGAAAATTCATAATATTGCGGCAAGTCTTTCGGAAAACGATAATCTTATTATTCTGGGAGATAAGGCGCACCCTGAGGTGATAGGTATTGCAGGCAATGCCTGCTGTCCTGTTTATGTGTGCAGGGACTTTGATGAGATAAAGGCGCTGTATGACAAGGGCATTTTGTCAGAGTGCGAAACAATGTCGAAAACCGTTATGGTTGTTCAGACCACCTTCGACCGCAGCAAGTTCCGTGAATGTTCGGAGAGAGTGAAAAAGGAATTTGGCTGCGTTGAGATATATGATACCGTATGCAATGCTACTTCGGAGCGTCAGCAGGCCGCCGAAGAGTTAGCAAGACGAGCTGCGCTGATGATAGTCGTCGGAGGCAGGAGCAGCTCAAACACGAGGAAATTGTACGAGATTTGTTCAAGACACTGCGAAACGGTGTTTGTGACGAGTGCATCGGAAATTCCTCAGCAGGTTGTCGAAAAAATCGGCAGTCTGCGCGCCGATAATACAGTTATCGGAATAACAGCCGGAGCGTCCACTCCTGCTTATACAATTAAGGAGGTTCATAAGATAATGAACAAGGAAAACACCACTAATATCGAAAATGAGGAGGACTTTGCTTCGCTGCTTGAGCAGGATCAGTCTTTTACAAGATTATATACCGGCAAGAGAGTTAAGGCTACTGTTGTAAGCGTTTCCAAGAAGGAAGCTGTTGTAGAAGTAGGCGCAAAGCAGACGGGCTACATAACCCGTGAGGAGTTGTCCAACGATCCCAATGCCGAGGTTGAGAGCATTGTAAAGCCCGGCGATGTTATTGACGCTATCGTAATCAAGGTTGACGATTCCGTTGGTACTGCCGCTCTTTCCAAGAAGCGTGTTGACGTGGCTCTTGGTCTTGAGAAGCTTGAGGCTTTCCGTGAGAGCGGAGAAACTCTGGAGGGTACTGTATCTGCTGTCGTTAAGGGCGGTGTAATCATTATTTACGAGAACACCCGTGTGTTCATTCCCGCATCTCATACAGGAGTATCCCGCAATGGCAAGCTTGAGGATCTCAAGGGTCGTCAGGTTAAGTTCAAGGTAATCGAAGTTTCCAACGAGCGCGGTGGAAGAGTAGTAGGTTCTATCCGTCAGGCTATGCGTGAAGTTCGTGACGCTCAGAGAGCTGCTTTCTGGGAAACTGTTGAGGTTGGTCAGAAGTTCGAGGGCGAAGTTCGTTCTATCGAGAGCTATGGCGTATTCGTTGATATCGGAGCAATTGATGGTCTGGTTCACACTGCTGATCTTACATGGAACCGCATCGGTCACCCGAAGGACGTTGTTTCTATCGGCGACAAGATTACTGTTGTAGTAAAGTCTTTCGATCCCGAAAAGAAGCGTGTATCTCTCTCCGCAAAGGATCCCGATGAGAACCCTTGGACAAAGTTCGTTGCTGAGTACAACAAGGGCGATGTAATCAAGGCTACTGTAGTATCTATTACAGAGTTTGGCGCATTTGCACAGATTATCCCCGGCGTAGACGGTCTTATTCATATCTCTCAGGTTGCTGCCGAGCCTGTTCAGGATATCAACAGCGTTCTCAAGGTAGGCGATGAAGTTGAGGTTAAGATTATTGACATCAACGAAGAGAAGAACCGTGTAAGCCTTTCTATCAAGGCGCTTTCTGAAGGTTCTGAGGAATAATCGGTTCCGTTTGTTTTAAGAATTTTCCCCCTGTGGCAGTTTCTGTCACAGGGTTTTTCTGTTTGTACAATACTGCTAATTTGAGAGGCTGTTTTTTTAACTGTTATATTATTTTTTACCAAACCTCTTATTGACAATGCGATTATTTTATGTTAAAATAATAATGGAAGAATATGTTACGGGAGGTAAAAAATCTGTTATGAATACCAAAAAAACAAAAGCGACCGTACTTATCGTAGATGATATTAAGTTCAACAGAGAACTTATGATTAGTCTGCTGGAAGACAGCTTTGAAATAAAGACGGCGGCGGGCGGTGCTGAAGCGTTGGAAATAATGCACAGCAATCCGACCGCTATCGATGTTGTTTTGCTGGATATGATTATGCCGCAGATGAATGGCTGTGAAGTGCTTGAACAAATGAATACCGAGCCTTCTGTTGCTGCTATTCCCGTTATTGTGGTGACGACAGACGATGACCCGTATACCAAGCTTCGTGCGTTTGATCTGGGAGCGATGGATTTCGTTCAGCGTGGCGCAGATGTAAGTGTTATTAAACATCGTATCAACAACGTTATACGGCTTACTCGTTTTGAGAAGATGACAAACGAAAATGAACAGATGAAAAAAGCGCTTAACAACGAGCATCGTTTTACGGCGTTTATGGACAATATCCCCGGTGGAGTTGCTATTCTCAGAACAAACAAACAGGATATCGAGTGTTCTTATTTCAACAAGGAACTTCTTGTGCTGTTCGGAATGACGGGCGAGGAATTCAAGGCGCAATTCAGCGACCCATACCGCCCCGAATGGATAAAAACATTTTTGCGTGAGGGAGCGGACGCAAACCACTTTTCATATGCTTTTCCGATAGGTGACAGCTCAGACCCTGCTATGTGCCAATGGGTGAGGCTTATATCGGGAAAACTGGGTGAAACGGACGGAGTAAGCGATATTTACTGCGTTTTCCTTGATATCAACGATGAAAAGCGTCATGAGATGATCGCCAAAGAAGTCGGAGAAAAGCTGCGTGAAAACGAGGATAAGCTGGAAGCACTGCTTGATAATTCCCCGGGTGGTATTGTGTATGCAGAGCGTGATACTTATGGCAGAATGAACGTGAAGTTTGTAAACAGGGGTGTTTCTGAAATGCTGGAATATCCTGATGTTGAAACCTGCGTTGAGGAGCTGAGTGCTGACGCTACTGTGGGTGTGAACGCTTATGATGTAAGCGTTATCCGTAAAAAACTGGAAGAAGCTATTCTTAACGGCACAAAGCTTAAGCACACTTTCAACTGCACTACGAAAAAGGGAAAAGTTCTCTGGCTTATGCTGAGGGCTAAACCGATGCTTGATGCAGACGGAAGGCTGTGCCTGTATACTTTTATAACAAATACTACAAAGGAAAAGCAGATTGAGGAAGAACTGCGCACTGTGGCGTACTTTGATCCGCTTACGGGACTGTTCAATCGCTCGGCGTTCATCAAGAATGTGCGCAGAGTGCTTGACGAGAACCCGTTGAAAGAATATTCGCTGATGAAGCTGAATATAGGCAGCTTCAAGACAGTAAACGACCTTATGGGACGTGACACGGGCGACAGAGTGTTGAAATCGGTTGCTGACGTTTTAAGGCAAATAATGGGGAAAGATGGAATTTACGCGCGCTTCTTTGCGGATAGCTTTTGCCTGTTAGTGCCATATTCGGAACGGTCTGTTCACCCACAGATGATTATAGACGCACTTCAGACAGCGATGAAAAAACTGCCTGAGATTACTCATGAAATTCAGTTTTACATAGGTGTTTACAAAATAACGGATAAATCGCTGTCGGTTGAGAATATGGCTGACCGTGCGGCGATTGCGTGCCGCTCTATAAACGGCAGTTATCGGGAACATATCGCATATTATGACGAAAAAATGCGTTTGCAGATGCTGGAAGAACAGGAAATTTGCGACGAGAGCCGCACTGCACTTGAAAGAGGCGAGTTTTATGTGTGCTATCAGCCTGTATACGGCATAAGCGCAAAGCGGTTTGTAAGCGCAGAAGCACTGGTGCGCTGGAATCACCCGACAAAGGGTATGATAGCACCGAATAAGTTTATCCCTGTGTTTGAGAAAAACGGTTTTATTGCCGAATTGGATTTGTATATCCTTGAACAGGTGTGCATTTATCAGAAAAAGAGAATGGATAAGGGACTGGAACCGTTCCCGATTTCTGTAAATATTTCCAGAATGAGTCTGTATAATCCAAAGCTGTTTGATATAATCAACGGACTTACAAAAAGATATAATGTTGACCCGAAGTATTTCCGTATTGAAATAACGGAAAGTGCATATAACGACAATCCTTCGCAGCTGCTTGAAACTGTGGGCAGACTGCGTGGGAACTGCTACCCTGTGCTGATGGACGATTTCGGAAGCGGTTATTCGTCGCTCAACACTCTGAAAGATATTCCAATTGATATTTTAAAGCTGGATATGAAGTTTATGCAGGGCTTTGAAAAGAACGGAAAAGTCGGCACTATCGTAACTTCTATCGCAAGAATGTCAAAGTGGCTGAATGTGCCGATGCTTGCGGAGGGCGTTGAAACCCGTGAACAGTATGAGTTCCTGTCGAGCATAGGCTGTTCGTATATTCAGGGTTTCTATTTCTCGCGACCTGTTCCCGAAGCAGACTTTACAATGCTTATCGAGCAGGAAAATATCATCGGAGAAGGCATAATCCAATCGGAAGAACGTTATGAAATAGGCGAGGATATAAATGAGCTTCTCGGAAGCAATCCGCTGGTGTCGAAGTTTATCGGAAGCGTTTTCGGCGGTCTTGGAATTTATGAGCTGATTGACGGGAAACTGGAACTTATCCGTGCAAACGAAGGATATCTTGAAATAATGGGATATTCGTCAAACGATTCTCTGGAAGCAGGAATAAATGTGTGGAGTCACGTTTTCCCCGAAGATGTGGATATCTCGCGCAACGCCTGTATGGAGGCCGCACGCACTGATAAGGCGGTTCGCGCAAGAGTGCGCCGTTATTCAAAGGACGGCAGACTGCTCGTTCTGGACGGTATTCACCGCAAACTGGGCGGAACTGAGAAAAATCCTATATTCTGCATCGCATTCAGCAATATAACTGACGCTATCAGAAATGACGAGATTATAGAGCGCAATGCAGATCAGACGGTTCAGCTGCTGAGTGCGACAGGCTCAATGTTTACTGAGGTCAATTTCAAGAGCGGCACTGTGTTCCGTGTGGGTTCGTTTTTGCCGTTGGGTGTGGAAGTCGATACTCTTGACGATGTAAAGGCTCTTGAGAAGTACTGTTCAGATAATGTTTACCCCGATGACACCGCTGTTCTGCGTAAGTTTTACAGCGATACCGAGTCGGAAAGATTATCCGACGAGCTGCGCATTAAAAATCCCGATGGTGAATACCACTGGTGGAGATGGACGCAGGTGCGTTCGTTTGACGCAAACGGCAGCATTTCCCGTGTAATAGTTATCGTAACTTCAATTGACGCCGAAAAGAATGTACAGCTTGAACTGGAACAGGAAAAGGCAAGCATTGAAGCGGCTGTGAATAACATAAGTACGGGTGTTATGATAACAGAAGTGCCTGAAACGGGACTTCCTGTTATACTTTACAGCAACGATGGCTTCTGGAATACAATCGGAAGAGACCGTATCCCGAATGATGAGTTTATAGAGCTTGTCTACAAAACAAAGCAGACGGCAATTCTGCGTGAGATGGTTAAGAGTGCAAAGCCTGCCGAAACATTTGTGACGGAATATTCGCTGGCGCACAATGACGGAAAACAGGTGAGAATTGAAATCCGTGCCTGTCTGTCGCATATCAACGAACACGGAAATAGCGTTTTTCTCTTCTTTGTTACAGATATAACCGAGCAGTATGAAAATAAGGCTATGCTTTCGGCTATCATTGACAATTACAACGATGGTATAGCGTTTGTAAGAAAATCGGGCGGCGGTTACTCCGTGGAATATGCAAATTCGAGTTTTTTCAGACTGCTCGCACTGAGCAGTGATGACAGTGTGCGTCTTGCCCTTATGCTTTCCGATATCATAGAACTGAATGTTGAAAAGCGTGATATACGCATACGCAAGAACGGCGACAGCAGAATTGTCCGCACAAGACTTACAGCCTTAGGAAAAGACGGATATATCATTTCGGTAAGCGATGTTACAAAAAAGCGTCTGGAACTGAAAGAGAGGATTTCCGAGCGTATGGAATATGCTTCGGCAGGACTTTACGATATGGTGCTGGAACTGAACCACAGACTGGGTACAGTGAAATTCGTATCCTCGCGGAAAGCATTTGCAATTCCGTTTCTGGATAAACCTATTCCCGTTGAAAGAGCGCTAAAAGGACTGTCGGAAAAGTACGTTTATCCTGCCGACATAAAAAGACTTCAGGCTGTTATGGAAATGCCGTTTGAAAGCCCCGACTTTACGGACGCTTACCGTGAAATCCGTTTTATGGATTCGGAACACGGCAGCAGGTATACAGTATATGGGGTGACGCTTGTACGCTCAAAGCCTGACGCTTGTATGGTATTCTGCCGTGATAAATCTCGTGTGGACAAGATGGTGGCAAATTCGAAAGTTGCGGATCTGAGCAGACTGTATCGTATGGTTGCGGAGCGTGCGAAGATTACGATTATCGAATGGGATCACGTTACAAATCGCACGATCTATTCGCCATCGCTTGAGGAATACTGGGCATTCAAGCTGTCGTCTAACGAGTTTTACAAGGATTACCGCAAGGGTCTGGCGGTTCATGATGACGATAAGAAGGCGTTCTCGGAATATATGGAAAATGTGTTCCGTATGGAAGCGCCGCAGACGGTTACTGTGCGGCTGAAGATGGCTGATGAGTCGTACAAGTGGTGCGATATCACGATTACGCTTACACGGGGCGAGAACGGCAAGATTATGCGGTCGCTGTGTATCATAAAGCAGCTTGACCGTGACAGCGCAGAACTGAAGCGTCAGGATAAGGGAATGGATTTCCTGCGGAGAACTGTCGGGAATATACCGGTGGGACTGGGGATTTTCCGCTTGGAAAACTCAAAGCCTGTTCCTGTTTACATAAGCGATACGATTTATGATATTTACGGTTTGCGCAACAGGAATATGGACGTACCTGTGCTGCCGATGGAGTCTATTCTGAAAAACGGTACGCTTGAAAATGGCGCATACGGTAATCTAACGCTTGAATCTATGAAAGCGGAGGGTAAGAGATTTAATCTCGGCGTTCAGTACAACGTTGTGGAAGAGGACGGTGAAACGCTGATTTACGCAGTGTTATCCGATGTTACAGAGCAGGTTGAGCGCCGCAGACGTGAAGCTACCGAGAGCGAGATGTACAGTATGCTGCTGTTTGAAACGGGAACTATCATATTCAGCTATGATCCCCGTTCGGACGAGTTTAATTACCGTGATAACAACGGCACAAAGGAAGGAGTTCTTGAAACAATATCTGATTTTACGGATAATTCGGAACTTCTGACTATACTTGACGAAAACGACAGGGAAAAGCTGCTTCGGGGTATTCAGAATCTGCGTGACGTTCAGGGTCAGTATGAAGCTCTGGTGCGTATAGATGTTGACGGATATCCACGCCGTTTCAAGATGTTTATGAAGAGCGTCTGTGACGAGAATAACAGCGTCTTTATGATCATCGGAAAGATGGAGGACGTTGACGATGAGATGTCGCATATCGAAAAGATTGAGGCAAAGGCAATGTTCGATCCGCTGTGCGTTGATGTTTACAATAAATCAACTACGGAAGAACTCATCAGAAACGAGCTTGACAGAGGAGCGGGCGGCGTACTGATGATGCTTGATGTGGACGATTTTAAATCTATAAACGACACTCTGGGGCATTTGTTCGGCGATGAGTTTTTGAAAAAGTTTGCGTCTACGATAAAGGGTTCGTTCCGTACAACGGATATTGTAGGACGTTATGGCGGCGATGAGTTTATCGTATTCCTGCCCAGAGCAACAGCTTCTCTTGCGAAAAAGAAGGCATGGAGGATACTGGAAAAGATTTCGGAGATCGATGTGCCGAAGCTGGGCAGTGTAAAGAGCAGTATCGGAGCGGCTGTGATAAATCCTCTGACTCATAGTTACAGCGAGGCGCTCAAGCAGGCGGATTCTGCGCTTTATCGGGCTAAGAACAACGGCAAAAACCGTGTAGAACTGTTCAACGGCGGCACTATGGACGAAAATTCCTATCGCGCGGAAGGTTCTTCTCGCAGGGATAATTCAGTGGGACTAAGCTCCAATCCAAGCGGTGCGGCGTCAATGGTTATGCGTGTGTTCAGCGCATTGTATTCAAGTGCAGACACAGACGCAGGTATTTCACAGATGCTGGAGCTTGTGGGCAGAACGTTTGATGTAAGCAGAGCCTATATTTTCGAGGATATCGAGGGCGGCGAGTTTTGTATGAATACTTTCGAGTGGTGCAATGAGGGCGTGGAGCCGTGCATTGACAAGCTGAAAAGAGTTTCGTATCAGGACGACCTTAACGGTGAGTTCCGTGAGTGCTTTAATGACGATGGAATAATCTATTGTCAGGATATCCAGACCCTTCCGCCTGTGCTTATGGGATTTCTTGACGGACAGAATATCAAATCCATTCTTCATTGCGCTATTAAGGACGACGACAAGTTCAAGGGATTTGTGGGATTTGATGAATGCAGGAGCAGCCGCTTCTGGACTCAGGAACAGATTGACTCTCTCGTGCTTATATCGAAGATAATCTCGGTGTTCCTGCTAAAAGGACGTTCGAAAAAGAAAGAATTGGCAGATTAAACTTAAACGCTCTCTGTGATTTGCGGAGAGCGTATTTTTATGCTGAAAATGATGGTCGGAATGCTGTTTTTTTGTTTTCCCCTATTGAAAAATTGTGGATAATGTGTTATAATTACAATGTATGTTAATAAAAAGCGTTGTTTGAAATCCCGCTTTTTCGCTTGGTTTTGCCCGGATTTCAAAGACTGCTTGTTTCGGAGGTAAGTTTATGGACAGTATGAAGGGTTTGAAAAGAACCTGTATGTGCGGAGAAGTCGCACTTGAAATGAATGAAGTTACTCTGGGCGGTTTTACCGCAAGAGTTCGTGATAAAGGTTCGCTTGTTTTTATTGATTTGCGCGACAGAACAGGCATTGTTCAGCTGGTATTTGATGAAACGACCGAAAAGTCTGTTTTCGAAAAGGCAAAGACCGTCCGCAGCGAGGACGTTCTTATGGTAAAGGGTACTGTAAGAGCAAGAGAAAAAGCTAATCCCGACCTTAAAACGGGCGGCGTGGAGATTATGCCCACAGAACTTCGCATTCTCTCTAAGGCTCAGACTCCCCCCTTTGAAATCGTAAACGACAGCAAGACCAACGAGGAGCTTCGTCTGAAATACCGTTACCTCGATCTGCGCCGTCAGCCGCTTCAGGAAAACCTTATTATGCGACACAAAATAGCAAAGTGCGCCCGTGAGTATTTCTATGAGAACGGATTTCTTGAAATTGAAACTCCGATGATGATTAAATCTACTCCCGAGGGCGCAAGAGATTACATCGTGCCGTCAAGAATTCATAACGGCAAGTTCTACGCTCTTCCGCAGTCGCCGCAGATGTACAAGCAGCTGCTGATGATTTCGGGATTTGACAGATATATTCAGCTTGCACGCTGCTTCCGCGACGAGGATCTCAGAGCGGACAGACAGCCTGAATTTACTCAGATAGACCTTGAAATGTCGTTCGTGGATACTGACGATATTATGGAAATGCTGGAGGGATTTGTAAAGCGCCTTTACAGCGAAGTAATGAACGTGGATATCCCTACTCCGCTGCCCAGACTTACCTATGACGAGGCTATGCGCCGCTATGGCTCGGACAAGCCCGATACTCGCTTTGGAATGGAAATCTGCGATATTTCCGAAGTTGTAAGCGATACTGAATTTGTTGTATTCAGAAACGCTCTTGACTGCGGCGGCTCGGTTCGCGGAATTGTTGCAAAGAATGCTGCTGATAAGCTTACCCGCAAGGAAATTGACAAGCTTGCTGAGTATGTAAAGGGCATAGGCGCTAAGGGCCTTGCTTATATCCGCTGGGTTGACGACGCGCCCAACTGCTCTTTTGCGAAGTTCCTCAAGGAGGGAGAGCAGGAGAAAATCCTCTCCGCTCTGGGCTGTGAAAAGGGCGATGCGGCTCTTATCGTTGCTGATAAGAACAGCGTTGTACTCCCGACTCTGGGCGCATTAAGACTTAAAGTCGGAAAGCAGCTTGATATTATTCCCGAGGGTTGGAACTTCCTGTGGATTACGGAATTTCCGTTCTTTGAACGTGACGAGGAAACAGGCGAGTGGGTCGCTATGCACCACCCCTTTACAATGCCTATGGACGAGTGCCTTGAATATCTCGATACGGATAAATCAAAGGTTCGTGCAAAGTGCTATGACCTCGTGCTGAACGGCGTGGAACTGCTGAGCGGTTCTATCCGTATAAACGATCCCGAACTTCAGAAGCATATGTTCGAGATGCTGGGTCTTACAGATGAAGAAATCAAGGCGAAGTTCGGATTTCTTGTTGACGCATATAAGTATGCTGCTCCTCCTCACGGCGGTGCCGGTATCGGTCTTGACAGACTGGCGATGCTTATGTGCGGCACGGACAGCCTGAGAGATGTAATAGCGTTCCCGAAACTGCAGAACGCTTCCGAACCGATGAGCGAAGCCCCTGGTGAGGTGTCGGCGGAGCAGCTTGATGAACTTGGAATTGCTGTTGTAAAGACAGAAGAATAATAACTTAGGCAAGATGTCCCCCCGCCTCCGAACCGAACTTCGTTCGGCTCTAGGCGGCGGGTTTCATTTACCATTCAGTAGGGGATACAATCCCCTACTGAATGGCAGGTTGGCAAAGCAGTGTCGAACTTGTTCGATACGCCCAGTGCCGAACTCGTTCGGTACGGCCACGTTAAATGACGGGGCAAGTTCCTTATTGAATATCTCCGCGTCGTGCGTTTTAACGGTCGGTGCGGATATATTCTGTTTTGCTTTGCACGGAGCTGATATTATGACTAAAAAAGAATACAAAAATCTTGCGTCAGAAGCGGCAGGCGGTGACGCAAACGCTTTTTCACATTTGTATGAGCTTGTGTATGACGAGATGTATTATTCGGCGTTCTATTCGCTGAAGAATGACGCTGACACAATTGAGGCGGTGTTGGGTGCGGCACGGGACGGCTTCCGTGCGGTTGGCAGGCTTCACAGCGAGGACAGTTTCCGCTTGTTTATGATGAAAACACTGTGCGCTCGTATAAAGACGTTTTTCAGAGAATATGGACAGGCTCCGCAAACGGACGATTTTATGATTGAAGCGAAAAACGCAATGTTTCAGCTTGAAAATCGGGATCGCTTGTGCGCAGCGTTGTATATGGGCGGCAACTGTACGCCCGATGAAATTGCAATGTATACCGGAATGGCTCGCGGCACAGTGAAAAAGCGCCTTGCACGGGCGCTTGATATTCTGGATCTGGATCTGAGATAACAGGATTTTAACGGAAAGTATCAGGATTGGTTACTAAGATAGGGGATTATCAATGACAGTTGGGAAAATGAGAAGGCTTATGCTCGAAAAAGTCGTTCCCGAAAAACTAATTCCGCAGAATATAGCGGAATTTCTTGTCGATGAGAACGCAGAGCTTGCAGAGCTTGATGCATATACTTTCCTTACCAGACTGCGTGGTCTGGGCGTAGGAAGTGCAGATTTTCGTTACCTCCTTGAGGGGTGCGGTGCGCCTGACGCTGCTATTGAAAAGATAAAGTCCAATCCTGCTATGAATTTACAGTCGCTGATACTTACGCTTGATAATTCGGGAATGACTTCCAAGGATTATATGCGCATTCTGTATACTGCCAGACAGATATGGGAGAGGACCCTTACCACCCGTCTTGAAGCTGCACAGGCGGCTTCGGACGAGAGCCTTGCGGAAAACAATTCAGACAGTAATTCTGACAATGAGCCTGTGGGCGAAGTAGCTGAAACAGGCGAAAATAACGAAAAAGTCGCATCTGAAGTTGAAAGCAATTTTGAAAGTGCTGATGAATACAATGACAGCACCGATTCAGACGGCATTGACGATGATGAATTTGGTGCTGCGCTGCGGTCGCTTGCCGAGGAAACCGAAAAGGCTTTGCGTGAACAAGAAGCCGAACAACAGACAAGTTCTGAGGATACCCGTTTCTCTTTTGAAAACAAATCGGATAATCTGAACGAACAGGCTGTGTCTGAGAAACATGAAGCTTCAAATTCGGCTGATAATGACAATTCCGAAGTCCTCTCTGCTGATATCCAAGGATTTTCGCTTGGCGCAACGGAGGAGTTTGAAAGCTTGCTGGGAGGAAATTCCTCGGACGATTATGCAAAGCCTGTGCCGAGTATTGAGGACGAGGACTTTGATACTTCTGATTTCCCTGAGGAAATCGCAGACGGCGAAACTATTATTGAAGAATACTTTGACGAGCAGAATACAATTGAGCCTGCGAATGCCGATGATTTTGTAAAAGAAAACAAGCATTTTACTGTTCAGATAGATTATTCGGCTTTTGATGACGCTTGTGCGGACGATGCGGACCAAGCTGCGGAGAATGCAGAAACCGATGAAGATGATGCAGCACAGGAACATGAAACAGGCGAGGTTATTAACCCGAATAATTCCAATGGGTTGTACAACGGTGACACGACAGCTATTGTAAAAATAGATCGTGCGCTGTTGGAAGAAAATCTTGCAAATATTGCCAAAAATGCAAAAGCACCCTCTGGCGAGGAACAGCAGGACGCAGCGGACTATGACAGCAATGACAATAAACCGAAAGAAAAGTTTGAAGTAAAAATCGTTGATGACGAATATAACGAAAATTATGATTACATAAACTCACGCTCTCGCTATTATGCGGGAGAACTGATTACCGCTGCTATTGGTGCAGTGGTGGTGGGCGGCTGCGGAGTGATGGCAGGAATTGTTTTTGGAATGTCACCGCCTGAACCTATCGGGTATGCCGCTGATGAGAACGAAATATTCGCCGAAATTTATAATGCTTATAATGAAAAGATAACAGGCGGCGACTGCTACTACGGATACTCGACCGAGAATATGGAAATATTCGGCGATCTGTTGGTAGAACAGGAAGGATTTGCAACTTTTACAGACGGTGGGAACGTTTATTCCGTTACTTCGCAGGAGATAACAATAAACAAGTTCTCGGACGGCGGTCTTGAATGTGTGGGAACTCTTCTTGCAGATGAGAATACAACCATTGTTGACGCAGTTCAACTGGAGGACGGTTCGCTTGCTGCTGTGTTTGACGGCGATGTGTGCGGATATATGAAAGTGAGCGATGGAACGCTCAGTTATACGGTGCGTCAGGACGGACATCTGACCGATTTTTCCGTGGAGAACGGCGAAATCCGTCTAGGCTCTGTGTACACTCCGAAATTCTATCAGAATTTCACTGCTGCTGACGTTCAGATATATCTTCCGAAAATCGGCACTGATTATGCGGCTATGCTGCCGCAGAATGTTATCATCTCTGAAACAAGGGGATATTCGTATGGAGTGTCGGCTGCCTATTCCGCAGAAAACGGAAAAACGCTGCGTGCGGACGCTGTAATCGGAAATCCCGTGTATGCTTCGGGAAACGGATATTTTGCGGTAAACGGTGCAGAAACAGGAATGCTTTTGCGGGTGGATTACTCGCAGGTGAGTGAAGAAAACCCTGCAGCTTCGGTGTATACCGAGGAGTGCGGCAGATTGTCGGATATCGCTTTCTTCAATGGCGGAAGCGCGGCATTGGAAAGCGGTAATATAATACTGCGTGACGGTGCATTCAAGTCATGCGCAATGCTTGAAAACCTTTCGGCTATTCCGAATGATATGGAATTTTTCGGGAACGTGCTTGCGGTATCCGATAAGAATAAGGTATTCCTTACGATGGACTGCAGCGAAATTGCAAATCCACAGCCGATAGTGCTGCGCAGAGTTGTCGGAATGACGGATAATTGCTGCGCCGTTACTATGGAACAGACTGCCGATGGGATTCTGGCGTCGGATTATGTTATCGGAGATGACGGAAAAGCGCAGCTTCGTTATTCAAATCTTCTGAATTTATCGGGAGAGCAGCGCGGCAGTCTTAATATTGCAGGAGCAGAGTCTATTGTTGCAGGCAACAGTCTGACCGGAGCGGCTTACAGCTACTTTGACGGCGTGTCGGTTATATGGGAGTTTGTGCTGTTGGGTGAAGCGCCGAAACGTGTTATGCTGTATGACGACAAGATGGGTGTTACAATGGCATTCGCTGTGAACGATAAAGTTTATATCCAATGCGCAAAGGGATTAGTTGAAATATCATAAGGGCGTACAGGCTTCGCTTAGGGTTATACCTCTTGACATAACAGCGTTTTTAGTGTATAATGTTAATGCGATAATTGTTTGATTACAGCGTGCCGCTGAAGTATGTACGATACGGCGGAAGGAGTTTGCGGTGAATGAGAAAAAACGTGCAAGGCTTATGCGTGTTTTCCGTGTGATAGCGCTTGTTCTTGCGGTATTGATGGTTCTGGGCGTTATATTTCAGGGTGGAATTTCTTTCTGATTAAGGCGGTATTATGGGACTTTTTTACAATAGTGAAACTGCGGGCAGCGGTGTTTCAAAAAATCAGACAAAAAAACCGTTTTTCCGTTTCTGGGAGCTGTTTTTCAATAAGTTTGGAACGTTTTTCAGAATAAATTTAGTTTATTTTCTGTTTTGCATTCCGATTGTGACGATAGGTCCTGCGACTGCCGCAATGACGGCTATGATGCGTAATATCTATCTTGAAAAACCACAGTTTATTTTCCATGATTTCTGGATTCTGTTCAAGAAAAATTTCAAGCAGTCGGTGTTTATCGGAATACTGGACGCACTTGCGATAGCAGGTTCGTTTCTGCTGATTTCTTATTTTCCGCAGATATCCGACGATGATACTTCGATGAAGATTGCTTTTGGCTTGAGCATGGCGGCTGAAGTGATTTTTTTGATGATGAATTTTTATATTTATCCGCAGATTGCAGTGCTTGAGCTCAGGCTTTCGCAGATAGTGAAAAATTCGATTATACTGGTGTGCGCAAATCCCGTAGGAGAGCTTATAGCACTGGCGTTTTTTGTGGGATACGGAACGCTTGTTATCAGTTTTCCGCTGGTTATGCTTTGTTTATCGCCATTTTTGCCGCTTGCGTGGCTTGGCTTTATTTCGTTCTTCTGCTGCTATCCCGCAGTGAGAAAATATCTTATTGATCCGTATTACGAAAAGAGCGGTGAGAAAAACCCCGAAATCCCCGACGGCGGAGAAGCTGTTTTCAAGGATTCGGGAGGCATCGACAAGCCGCTTGAGCGTAAGAGCGAAAAAAAGCATGGAAAAAAGGTTATCAAATAAATTATATATTTTTTATGAAATGAGGACAGTACAATGAGTTCAAGAGTTATTGTCGGCACACAATGGGGTGACGAGGGCAAGGGAAAAGTCATCGACATTATGGCGGCGAAGGCTGATCTGGTAGTGCGTTCAAGCGGCGGAAACAATGCAGGACACACTGTGGTTCACGGTGAGAACACCTACAAGCTGCACCTGCTGCCGTCGGGAATACTTTACCCCGATACCATCTGCCTTGTCGGAAGTGGTGTTGTTGTTGACCCTGCCGTTCTTCTTGAGGAAATTTCCGAGATGAACAAGCATGGCGTTTCGTGCGACAATCTTCGTATTGACGCTCGTGCGGATATTATTATGCCGTGGCACAGAGCGCTTGATAAACTGGAAGAGGAGTTCAAGCAGAAGCAGACAGGCGTGAATGTCGGTACAACGGGCAGAGGCATTGGTCCGTGCTATGCGGATAAGGCTGACAGAATTGGCATTCGTATGTACGATCTGGTGCATCCGGAGTGCCTGAAGAAACTGGTAAAGAACACAGGCGAACTGAAGAACCTTATGATCGAAAAGGTGTTTGGCGGCGAACCGTTCGACCTTGACGCAGTGTTTGAAGAATACAAGGGTTATGGCGAAAAGCTTGCAAAGTATATGACCGATGGTTCGGTTCTTACATTTGACGCATATAATGAGGGGAAAGAAGTGCTTTTCGAGGGCGCACAGGCAACGCTGCTTGATATCGACTTCGGAACGTATCCTTTTGTTACTTCTTCTCACCCGATTGCAGGCGGCGCTTGCGTGGGTACAGGCGTCGGTCCGAAAATTATTGACGAAGTTATCGGAGTTGGCAAGAGCTACACTACGCGAGTAGGCAACGGTCCGTTCCCGACAGAGCTTGACAATGAGCTGGGTGAGCTTATCAGAAACAAGGGTGGAGAGTTCGGCGCAACAACGGGCAGACCTCGCAGAACAGGCTGGTTTGATGCTGTTATTATGCGTCACGCAGTTCGTGTAAACGGTCTTACGGCTCTGGCTATCAATAAGTTTGATACTCTCAGCGAAATTGGCAATCTCAAGGTTTGCGTGGCTTATAAGCGTTCTGACGGAACAGTGCTTAACGATTTCCCTGTGACCTTGGAAGAGCTTGCCGACTGTACTCCTGTTTATGAGGAGATTGAGGGATATGAGGGCGATATTTCGGGCTGCAGAAAGTTTGAGGATCTTCCCGAAAAGTGCCAAAAGTATGTAAAGCGTCTTGAAGAGCTTTGCGGCTGTCCTATCACTATTCTTGGTGTGGGCGCAGGCAACGACCAGGTGATTTTCCGCTGATGAGGTTTATTTTTATAGGCGACGTGGTAGGAAGCTGCGGCTGCGAGGCGCTGAGAACGTGGCTTGCGAGGCTGAAGTGCGAGTATTCTGCCGATGTTGCAATAGTAAACGGTGAGAACAGCGCAGAGGGCAACGGCATAACCATTAAATCTATGCGTTCTATTCTGGACGCAGGCGCAGATGTGATTACAACGGGTAATCACGCATTCCACAGACCCGATATTTCCGAGGAGTTTGAACGCAACGAGCGGATTATCCGTCCTGCGAACTACGGCGACGAGCTGCCGGGGTGCGGAGTGTGCGAACTGGATTTTGCAAGCTGTCGTGCGGCGATTGTAAATCTGTCGGGGACGGCGTATATGTCGCCGTGTGATAATCCGTTTAAGTATGCGGAAAAGCTGTTGGAGAAAATTGACGCTGAAATGATTATCGTTGATTTCCATGCGGAGGCTACTGCGGAGAAAAAGGCGATGGGCTTTTTCCTTGCGGGGAAAGTTTCGGCGGTGCTTGGAACGCATACGCACGTTCAGACGGCTGATGAGCGCATTATCGACGGTACAGGTTACATCACCGATGTGGGTATGACGGGTGCGGTAAACTCGGTTATCGGAGTGAAAAAGGAAATCGCTATCGACAGGTTTTCGTCATATGTTTACAGAAAGAATGAATTTGAGAAAGGCGAAGCCGAGATCTGCGGCGTGTTCCTTGAACTTGACAACAAGAGCGGCAAATGTCTTAAAATTGAAAGAATAAGAAAAATTGTTAAAGCATAATAAAGGGTTTTACCTTATACAAAAAATAAATAGAAAGCCTTATAGAAAGGATATAGTAAAATGGAAGTAGTAAAGGTATCGGCACATTCTGTGCCAAAGTCAGTTGCAGGAGCTATTGCTGCTGTTATTCGTGAGAACGGCGAAGTTGAGGTTCAGGCAGTAGGTGCAGGAGCAGCCAATCAGGCTGTAAAGTCTATCGCTATCGCAAGAAGCTATATGGCTCTTGTGGGTGTGGATCTTGTGTGCATTCCTGCGTTTACAACCGTTGACATTGACGGAGAAGAGCGCACTGCAATGAAGTTTATTGTAATGCCGAGATAATCTGCGGTTATGAGAAAGCTGCTCCTTATTACTACGGGCGGCACTATCGCTTGTGGTGATACATCTGACGGAAGAACGCCTATTGGCGGTAATTCTGCACAGCCGCTGCTTGAAAAGCTGGACTTTGTGCCGAGTGACTGCGTGATTTCGGCGGTTTCGCCGTTTTCGCTTGACAGCACGGATATGACGCCTGATAACTGGGTTTGCATTGCAGGGATTATCCGTGAGAAATACAATGATTATGACGGATTTGTTGTTACTCACGGGACGGATACTCTGGCATATGCGGCGGCGGCTTTATCCTGTCTTATTCAGAACAGCACAAAGCCCGTTGTGCTTACGGGAAGTATGCTGCCGATGATGACAGAGGGGACGGACGCAAAGGAAAATCTTCAGAATGCCCTTGCTTTTGCGTGTGACGAGCGTTCGCACGGAGTGACGGTGGCGTTTCGGAAGTGGGTGTATGACGGCAGACGGGTTTCTAAAGTTCACACGGTAGAGAAGAATGCTTTTGAAAGCGTGAACTATCCGCCGATTGCGTACTTTGACAATTGTGGAATAAATTTTGCCGAGCCTGTTTCTGAGGCAAACGGTGAGTGTGAGGTGCAATTTTTCGATGCGCTTGATAAATGCGTTGAGGCAGTGTACCTCGTTCCGGGTGTTGTTCCGCAAACGGTGGCGGACGGCACAAAAGCCGTTGTTGTGATGGGTTTCGGTGTAGGCGGTATTCCGTGCGGTTGTATGGAGTGGCTGGAAGAACTGGTTTCCCGTGGAGTGTACGTTATAATGTCAACGCAAGTCCTACGAGGGGGAACTGACCTGTCGCTGTACGAAGTGGGGAGCAGGATTATTTCCCGTTATCCCGTGCTGTGTTCGGGTAAGATGACTGTTGAATACGCTTTGGTGCGGACTATGTGGGCATTGGCTTACAGCAATGATTGTGACAGCTTTAAAAAGCTTTTTTGCGGCGAATAAACGGCACTGCCGATGATATGGGAGAACGAACTTTTATGGAAAGTATTTCGGTTGAACGTCTTAACAGTGCGGCGGAAAATCCGCACATTATAATTTCGCAAAGTGAAAAGAAGTATTCGGACGAAATAAAAAAAGCTGCTGACAGTGTGTTTGAAAGCCGTGCGGAACGTCCTGTGGCGCTGATTTCGGGTCCATCGGGGTCGGGTAAGACTACTACGGCTATGCGAATTGCGCAGCTGCTCAACGAGCGTGACTGTACAGCGCACGTCATAAGCATGGATAACTATTTTCTGCCGATGGCGCAGAATGAAGCCGCAAGAGGCGCAGACGGAAAGATCGATTTTGAAAGTCCTATGCGGCTGGATATTGATTTGTTCAAACAGCATCTGCAAATGCTGTTCCGATGTGAAGAAATTGATATCCCCGGTTTTGATTTTGCACGTCAGGAGCGAACTGAGGGAATGCCGCTGAAACGCTCGAGTGGCGACGTTGTTATTATCGAGGGTATTCACGCACTAAATCCCCTTGTGACGGGCGACAGCGACAACTATACGGTGCGAATTTACGTCAGCGTGAGAACACGAATTGCAAAGGGAGAACAGCTGCTTCACCCATCTAAAATCCGTCTTATGCGGCGGCTTATTCGTGATAAACTGTACAGGGGAAGAGCGTTTTCTGAAACTATGGAGTTCTTCAAGTCGGTGGAGCGCGGCGAAAATCTTTACATAATGCCGTTTAAGCATCGTGCAGGCATTGATATTGATACGTTTATCGGATATGAACCGCTGGTGTATCGTGATATACTTCTTTCGGAACTGGAGGAAGCGGCAAAGACCTATCCCGAATATGCTGAATATGCGGATATGGAGGAGTTTCTGAGGATACTCTCTTCACTGGACAGGAAACTTGTTCCGAATAACTCGCTTATTCGTGAGTTTATCGGTGATTAAATAATTATGACGCCCGAACTTTTGTTTGGGCGTTTGTTTTATGGTGAGTGGTTAAGATGTGAGAAAGGATAATCGTTATGAAACCGATGGAAAGCGATTGGTACAAGAAAATCTGGACGCTTGATGTACAAAATCAATCGTGGGTTGAAGATACTAAGCGGCAGGTGGATTTTCTTGTCGGGAGATTAGGGCTTTGCGGCGGCGAAAGAGTACTGGATCTGGCTTGTGGCTTTGGGAGGCATTCGCTGGAACTTGCAAGACGTGGGTTTTGCGTCACGGGAGTGGATATCACACGGGATTATGTGGAATATGCTACAATGACGGCTGAAAAGGAAAGACTGAATGCAAGCTTTATCTGCTCGGATATACGAAAAGTAAGCTTTGAAGAAGAGTTTGACGTGGTACTGAATATGGCTGACGGAGCGGTTGGATATCTTGAAAATGATGAAGAGAATATGAAAATATTCTCCGTGATTGCAAAAGCTTTGAAATCAGGCGGCAAGCACTTTATGGATATTATGAACGGCAGTTATGCGCCTGCTCATTTTCCGTGCAAGCTGTGGGACGCAGGTGAAAAGAGCCTTACGCTGTCGGAATTTGAATGGAATAACGATACTAAAACTCTTATTTACGGTCAGCATAGTTATCCTTACGGAGAGCCGCTTGCGAAACCCACAATTTCAGAGGGCAACATAATAAGGCTGTATACGCTTGATGAAATTAAAGAGATAATTTCGGGGCTTGGTCTGGAAGTGTGCGAGAGTTATGCGGATTTCAGCGGGAAATACTCCTCTGATAATGATATTCAGCTGATGGTTTATTCGAGGAAAAAATAACAATCCGAAATATAATTTACAAAATTATATCAGTTTGTAGACAACGTCTTTTTTTCAATATTTTTAATTGTAAATTTATTACTTTTTGCTGCCCCTTACCCCCACTTAGGGATAGCGGCGGCTTTTGGCCTTCTTTTGCGAAGCAAAAGCGACCTGCCATTAGGGCAGGTCGAGCCAAAAACGC
>CAZTRH010000015.1:0-34757 GCA_964616605.1 uncultured Ruminococcus sp. | reverse complement strand
ATTTGTCGGGAGTGATCTTCCAGATTTCTCTTGCATAATCCGCAATGGTTCTGTCAGAACTGAATTTACCGGCAGCAGTCATATTCAGCCAGCATTTTTTGATAAACTCGTCGTGGTTGAATTTAAAATCGCTGTTGGATTTCAGCTTTGCGGTAACGTAATTCTGAAGGTCGCCAAGCAGGTAGTAATGGTCTGCTCTGTGCCATGAAGCACCATCAAGCAGCGAGTAATACAACTCTCTGAATACTCCTGTACCGCCATCGCTGAATGTGCCGTCAATAAGCGTATTAAGCGCACGGGCGATGCGTGTATCCTCGGAGTACAGTTTGCGTGGGTCATAGTCCGGCATAATCTGCTCAAGGTCATTTACCCGTGCACCGAAGATATAGTTGTTTTCTTCGCCTGCTTCTTCGCAGATTTCAACGTTTGCTCCATCGTAAGTGCCGAGCGTCATTGTGCCGTTGAGCATAAACTTCATATTGCCCGTACCGGAAGCTTCCGTACCTGCTGTGGAAATCTGCTCTGAAATATCAGCGGCGACAACGAGCTTTTCTGCATATGATACATTGTAGTTCTGCACAAACACGACTTTGATAAGTCCGTTGATATCGGGGTCGTTATTCACGAGTTTTGCTATCTCGTTGATATACTTGATGATAGCTTTTGCCCTTGCGTAACCTGGAGCGGACTTTGCACCGAAGATATAGGTTGTCGGAGCAAAATTTTCCTTAGCCAGACTGCCGTCTTTGAGTCTGAAATAAATATCAAGGATTGAAAAAGCGTTGAGCAGCTGACGTTTATATTCGTGCAGGCGCTTTATCTGAATGTCAAAAAGGCTGTCGGGGTCGATTTCCACGCCTTCTTTTTCTTTGATGTAGTTTGCAAGAGCAATCTTGTTATTGTGCTTTATGTCGGAAAAGCGGTTGAGGATTGTTTTGTTGTCTGCATAGCTGCGCAGTGCGGAAAGCTGCGACAGGTCACACAGCCATTCTTCACTGCCGAGCAGTTCGGTGATAAGCGAGGACAATCCCGGATTGCACAATCCTATCCAACGGCGTGGTGTAATACCATTTGTCATATTGGTAAAGCGCTCGGGGTAAAGTTCGTACCATTCGGGGAGAGCAGTTTTCTTAAGAATTTCAGTGTGGATTTTTGCAACGCCGTTGATATGCTGCGAACAGTATATTGCAAGTTTAGCCATATGCACCAGTCCACCGTTTACGGGCTGCATCTGCTCAATTTTGGTGCGTGGCATTCCGCGGCGGTACATATCGGAAATAAACGCTTCGTTTATACGAAGAATGATAGCGTATATTTCGGGGAGCAGTTCTTCGACAATGTTGCTGTCCCATTTTTCGAGTGCTTCCGCCATAATGGTGTGGTTGGTGTAGTTGAAAGTCTTTGATGCAACTTCTAGCGCTTCTTCAAAATCCATGCCATATTCGATGAATATTCTGACAAGTTCGGGGATAGAAATTACGGGGTGAGTATCGTTAAGCTGAACGGTATTGTATTCCGCAAAAGACAGAAGATTTCGTCCTGCGGCAAGGTGACGTCTTACAAGATCTGCCATAGACGCTGCGCTGAAGAAAT
Source organism: uncultured Ruminococcus sp. (assembly GCA_964616605.1). Taxonomy (GTDB): domain Bacteria; phylum Bacillota; class Clostridia; order Oscillospirales; family Ruminococcaceae; genus CAG-115. The sequence goes on along the minus strand of CAZTRH010000015.1, from coordinate 33,164 downwards.
ACTCTTGCTTAAGACGGAGTATTTTTCCTTCGCGGTTATCATCGTTGGGGTAGAGTGTGCCGCTGATGTTTTCGGCTTCGATTTGTCCTCGTGCAGCCTCAAAATAATCCTGACGGTTGAATGCGTCAAAGTCAAAAGCGTTTACGGGTTCTGCCTGCCAAAGGCGCAATGTCCCTGCAAAATCGTTCTTGTAGCCGAATACGGGCATATCATACGGCACGGCTTTTACATCGCCTGTCGAATAATGCACGACAACGGCATCGTCCTCGGTGCGGCGGCTCCATGGGTCGCCGAAACGTGTCCAGTCATCAGCGTACTCTTTCTGGAAACCGTCCTCAATTGTTTGCCTGAACAGTCCGTACTTGTAGCGGATACCATATCCTGTAAGCGGCAGTTTCATAGAAGCTGCACTGTCGAGGAAGCAGGCGGCAAGTCTGCCAAGACCGCCGTTTCCAAGAGCTGCGTCCTCTATATCTTCAAGATCGCAAAGGCTTGCACCGACGCCCGAAAGCAGTTCCTCTGCGCAATCACGCAGTCCAAGGCACATTATGTTGTTGTAAATTGCACGTCCGACAAGAAATTCCATTGAAAGGTAAGCTGCACTTCTGCCCTTTGGTAAGGAGTTGTCCATCATAGGGACAGCCTGCCGCATAATGGCACGAGAAAGTGCATCGTGAATCTGCGGCGCGGTGAGCTTGCTCTTGTTTCTTTGCAAATCCCTCAGGATATCTTCAAAATCGTTTTTAAGCAGCGTTTTGTCAATCATAAATAATCTCCTTCTTTAAATAAGTAGATAAACCAACTTGAAAAACCAATTATGGCTAATGCGTTAATTATATCACAATCTATGAATAAAATCAAGTGGGTAATACGGTATGAATGCGAAAAACGTTGTTTATTGTCAGTTTTCTGCGTTTTAAACGCCAGAAATTGAACAATCAATTTGGTAAAATTGCACATAAGTAAAAGCGGAATTTCTACACTTGAAAAAATAGTTTTTCAAAAAACTTTCACAATACGCTTGAAATCAATGCCCAAATATGATATAATATAAAACAGCAAGCTATAATTTATGGGGCATTTGTGCCTAAATTTAGTTTATTGCACAATATATTGGAAATGGAGGCTTTTCAGTGACACAATACTCTTATGTGGCCACCGACGCAAGCGGAAAAACCATAAAAGGTAAGGAATTCGCAGAAGATGTCAAAGAGCTGCAGGCACACCTGAAAGAGAGAAAGCTGTATCTTACAAGCTATCGTGCTCTCGGAGAGGGCGGAGGCGATGTCAAGTACAAGTTTAAGATTAAGGAAGTATCGTTCATCAGCCGTCAGCTGGCATCAATGACAAGCGCAGGTCTGTCGCTTGTCCGTGCGCTGCACATACTTCAGGAGCAGCAGGAAAACAAGAAGGCAAAGGCAGTTCTTCTCGACATTTATGAGGAAGTCCAGAAAGGTAAGTCGTTTGCCGATGTACTTAAGCAGAAACCTGGCGTGTTCCCGGATATGTTTGTTGCAATGGTTGCGGCAGGTGAAGCGTCCGGTACTCTGGACCAGATGTTCAACCGTTTGTCAGATCACTTCGCAAACTCTAACAAGACAGCCAACAAGGTAAAATCAGCGATGGTATACCCGATTATTCTGGGTGTGCTGCTGATTGCGGTTATCATTATGCTGTTCGCAGCTATTCTGCCGCAATTCGGCAGCATGATGGCAGAAGAGGATATGTCCGCTTTGTCAAGAGCGCTGATGGCATTCTCTGATTCGCTTATCAATTACTGGTATGTCTACATAATTGTTATAGCGGCTGTTGTTTTCGGAATTATTATAATTCTCAAAACTCCGTCCACACGTTTGCGCTGGGACGAATTTCTGCTTAAAATCCCTAAGGTCGGAAAACTGGTTGCTACGATGTACACAGGTACGTTTGCAAGAAATATGGCTAACCTCTTCGGCGCAGGCTTGCAGATGGTCGACTGTATTGAAAAATCCATTTCCGTTGTAAATAACTCTTACGTTAAATTGAGATTTAAAGATGTCGTTGCTGATATCAAGCTCGGTGAGAGTATGTCAAAGGCAATTGAAAAAACAGGCATCTTCGAGGGAATGTTCACCTCGATTATATACGTCGGCGAGGAATCCGGTACTCTGGATACAATTCTCGGCAAGGCTGCGGATTATTACGATGAAGAAGCAGATTCCGCAGTAGGAAAACTGGTTGGCATGATGGAACCGTTGATGATCATTATCATGGGTATCGCAATCGGTGTGTTCCTTGCAGGTATGTTCCCGATGCTCTACGGCAGCATGACGAACATTTCTTAATCGGCGCGTTTTATTACAGCAAAAAATCAGATTTGGTTGCGTCAGATAAAGTCTGATTCAATCCTAAAAGAAAATAATGAGGTGAATATATGCTTTCATTTGATATTACCGACAGACAAATAAAATTTGTCAGAGGTCAGCAGGGCGGTAGCAAGGTTAAAATCTTTGACGCTGATCTGCGTGAGCTTACTATGGGTATTGTGTCTAACGGATACATTACCGATGTTCCTATGATTGCCGCTGAACTTAACGACATCATAAAGTCAAAGGGCATCAAGGAGAAGGAAGCAGTGGTTTCCATCACTTCCAGCTCCATCGTTTACAAGGAAATCGTTGTTTCCAAGCCCAAAAACATGAAAAATCCTGCGATCATTGAGGCAATGATCCAGTCGGAGATGAGCGCATCAAGCGACTATAACATTTCCTTTACTGTTGCAGGCGAATTTGAGGACGCAGAGCATAACAAGATGCTCAGAGTATACGCTGCCGCTTGTCCTCAGCGTCTGGTTGACGGATATGTAAGACTGTTCAACCACGTTGGTCTGCAGCTCAAGCAGGTTACTATTTCCAATAACTCTGTAAGCCGTGTTATCAAAAATACTCCGAAGATAGCTGACAGAATGCCTTTGTTGCTTGTACAGATTGATAAAAACTTCCTTAACATAAATCTGTATGAAAACAATCAGCTGGCATACTCTCGTTTTTCCAATATTTATCCCGGCGACAGCGATTCTGAGAACGGAAATTACGTTACTGACGCTCTTAACAAGGATATTGACGCAATGATTCAGTTCATTCGTCAGAGAAGCGGTGCAAAGCAGCTTCAGGAAATTCTGTTCTACGGTGATATTGACAGTTTTATCGAAATTTCCAACGCTATTTCGGCGTTTGGCGTTCCTGCAAATATGCTTTCGATACCTCCGTCTGTGTCTACAACAGCGCAGTTCGACTTTACGAAGTTCGCTAATGCGGTGGGCGCACTGTTCCACACCAATAAGGATCTTGAACATATTAACCTTCTGGAAGCAACTTCTGCGAAGGAGTCCAAGGGTTCAAGCGGATTTCTGCTTGCTCTGGTGGGCGTGCTTGCGGCATCGGCTGCTGTTGTCGGCGGTATAACGCTGGTATTCAACCTGATGAAGGCTTCTGTAAATTCGGAAATCAATGAGATAGACGCTAAGATAAATGCTCCCGATATGCAGGAGGATCTTAAGATTGTCACCGACCGTGAAACAATGCTCCAGGGTTTCAATAACTACAACCAGACAGTTGACAAGGTTATTATGCAGTTCAACTATCAGCCGAAGGTGCAGTCGCTTGTATTTGACAAGCTTCTTGAGCCGATGGACGTTAAGAAGAACTCCATTCTCACTGAAGACGAGCTGCTTGAAATTTCGGAAATCACTATTTCCGGAACCGAAGTTGAGGTAGTGTTCAGAGGTTTGTCAAAGGGCAATCCTGCCGACCTGCCTGCAAGATACGTCAGATATCTTGACAACAACGTTCTTAACCAGTATGGAGATCCGTATTTTGTAAATATCGGATATGAAGGATTTACAAAGGATAACATTTCTGAGTATGGAACGTATGCTATTCTGTCTGCCGAAGAACGTGAGAAGTATGATACATACTTTACGTTCGAGCTTAAAATGAACCTGCAGATGGGCAGCGATGAAGAACATACCAATATAATTAAAGACCTCGGTCTTGAAGAAACAGAAGCTGCCGATGGCAAGGAGGTAACAGAATGAAATTAAGTAAGCAAGAGCGCATTGCGGCGCTGATTATTCTGGCGATTATTGTCCTTGCATTGGGTGCTTTCCTCATTATAAAGCCTGCTGTTGAGGATTGGAACAGCGCAAAGACAACTGTGATTTCCAAGCGTGCAGAGCTTGATAATCTCAACACAAGACGTGCTACTAAAGATCAGCTGAGAACTGATATCGAAAAGGCATTTGAAGAGGGCGAGCATAAGGCAGATATGTTCTTCCCGGAATTTAAATCTTATGACGCAGACGACGCATTGAGAGCTTTTCTGAAACAGTGCAAGTCGAATGTTGTCGTAGAAGAAGTTACTGTAAGCGAGCCGGCAACGGCTACTCTCAGCGCAACATTCTATACTCCCACAAGCGTTGAGTATGCGCTTAAGACTTATGCAACATCAGGTGTTGAACCGACAGAAGAAGAACTGAAAATTCAGAGCAGAACAGAGGCTCTTATGTCTGCGCTCAGCGAGGAACAGACAATCGGCGCAAGCCAGGTTGAATTTGTTGTTTCGTCAAAGAGCAGAGATGAAATCCTTAAGTTTGCTGATGAAGTAAACAACTACAAGGTTAACGAAAACGGCACTGAAATCAGAAAAGCCATCATGCTCGGCGGAATCGAGATCGAGTACGAGGAAGTTAATCAGAAGTATGACGCTCTGGTTGAAGACAATGTTGCAGAAATGGACGCAGAGGGTGAAAGAGCTCTTGCGGCTGAAATCGGCAGGACTCCGGAGATCAAGAATGATACGGGCGCAGGTCAGGAAGGCGATGCATCACTGGAAGCTTACCTCTTCTCTTATGACGCAACTCTGACATTCTTCTCTATTGAGCGTATGCAGGATCCCAAGGCGCAGCTTGACGCACAGGACGGTATCGTATCCTGATAACTGAGGTATTTGACAAACAAAACAGAGGTGCGGATTTTTATTCGCACCATCTGTTGCAATTATAGGTTAAACAATTTGGCGTTCTTCACTATTCAGAAAAGGAGGAGAATATGAAGCATACAATAAGTAAGTTTCTCAGTAACCGCGGTTCGGCACTGTTTATGGTTCTGAGTACTATGACGGCATTGATGATATCTTGCATGGCGATGTATTTTTCCGTTATATCATCACGTTCGACACAGTATGCGATTTTCAATCAGCAGCAGTCATATCAATCAGCAGTTTCGCTGTCAGACGCACTGATAGCCAGTATGATAACAAATTCGGGCGGAATGCAGGATCTGAGTTCAAAGATCTGGACTATGGATGTCGGCGATTCGATTTCGACTAATTCCAATGGCTTTGCGACATTTGATACAATCGGAGCAGGAAAAGAGGACGATGATCAGGTGGGTGCGTATATGCTTAACGCAACTCGCCTTGATGACGAAACTCTTGCGGACGGAACAGTCGTAAGACTGTATGACATTGTGATAACATCTTCCGTGAACGGTTCAAAGGAAGTATATCATAATATTATCCAGATGACTAAACCGCAGGAGGATACAATAACTCCCGGTCCGTCAAACGTGTTTACGGCGACAGGTTATGTTCCGAACGATGTATTCCTTGACGGTGGTAACATCACGACTGACGTGTTTTTTGATAATGAGCATACCATCGTAAATGCTTACGGCGGTAAATCCATGACGCTTGACGGCAACTTGTCAACAGGCGGCTCGCTTACTATCAATAAATGGTTGGAGATTAAGGCAAATCGTAAACTTACGTTCGCAATAAGAGATACATATACATCTCACGCAAACCAGGTAATTAAGTTTTATAAGCCTACCGGCAGCAATGAAACTGAGAGAAACAAGAACAAGAGCGTTGTAATGGTGGGCGGCGACTGCTTCATGTATAATGGAGCGAAGTTCCAGAATGCAAATGTATATATCCTCGGCAATCTTCATGTAAGAGGCAATACATTTGATTCCAGCTGCAACTACTATGTTGATGGCGATATTATTCTTGATGGCGGTTACTGGCATAGTCTTGACAATGTATATTGCAACGGAACAGTCGATACGTCAAAAAATAGCGGCGGCGGAATCAATGCCGCTCTTGCAGGCAAGTGGACAGGTAATGCAAAAGGTAAGGAAAAAGACGGCATTATGACTGTATCGGAAATGATAAGCCTGCTTGACGAAAAAACATCAAGTTCTACATATTACAAATGGATTGTTGATACCAAAGACTTCAAAAAGAAAACTATTCATTTCGACACAAGCAATGATAATGCATCGCCTACTTATCTGCTTAGCTACAGCGATACGGAAAAGGGCTGCATTATTGAGGATCTCACTGTTAATAACCCCAACAACTCGGGCGGTTGGAAAACGAACTGTACTCTTGTAATTGATACGGGAGAGAATCCTGAGAATGTGTATACAATTCAGGTTATGGCTAATCGTGATTATGTAGACAGCAAACCCGGAAAAGACACATTCTGCTGGTTCCCAAGAAACACGGTCAATGGAAGCGACACATGGAGCGGCAACAGTAATATGACGTTCCAGATACTCGTTGTGGGCAGAGGCTCGGTTGTTGTCGATATTCCTGCGGGTGTAACCTATCAGGACGATGACTACATGAAGTTTATGCACTATGGTTGGTTTGCGCTTAACGGCGGTACAGAATATTACTATGGCGAACCTGAGCAGAAATCCAACAGAGCATATCGTCTGTCGCATACAGCGTATATCCGTAAGGGTGACAGCAGCGATGACGCAGCGTTCTTTGGCCAGTTTATTCACCGTGGCTGCCACGATGGCGATGGATGCTCGTATACCGAGAAAGAAACCAAAAATGTGTGTCCGGCCTGCGGCAAGAAATATGTCAATGTAATCTGTTTGGTTCACGAAAAGGTGGATACATACTGTCCCGAATGCCAGCCTAACAGAGCCAGCCACGAAAACGTCTGCAACAACCGTGTTGGCAGATCTGAAATTGACGCATACCTTGCATCTCATGCCGACATCAAGAAAATGATGACAGGCGACGATGGAAAAATCGTTTATCCTAATGTTAATATCTTCCTTGTCAGCTGCGATGAGAACGCTGATATCAGACTTTCTTCAAGGGCAGCGTCAAAGGCTGAGGGTTCGACTTCAACGTTTATTCAGAACTCGTTCTTCGGATATGTATATGCACCGTATCTGACGTTTAAGGCAGGTCCATCAAATTCGGGTGGCGGCATGGTCAGACTGCTTGGCGGTCTTACCGTTTCCGACTACATAATCGACGACTCGTACTCGCTGCTTTCCTGCTGGCCGGATAAGATACCGGAAGAACTTATGAGCGCGGAAAGCTTGAATACACCGCTTGGCGGCGTGGCTTCAAAGAACTGGAAGATATCGCTTAAAGCACACTGATGAAGGAGGCGCTTTGATATGTTAAAAAGATTTTATTCTAAAAGAAGCGGCTTCACGCTGGTAGAAATCGTTGTTGCTTTTGCTGTATTCTCCATTATGGCGTCAATGATTGCGCAAATTCTGGATCTTGCCATAAGCGCAAGAAACAGCAATAATCTCTACGCTCAGGAGCTTGCAAGGCAGGAACAACTGCTGACGGTTATTCAGAAAGATCAGAAGTATTACAATGCTACCGATAAGACAGGCGATTATACAATCACTCTTACCGATGGCACGACCTATACAATGGGTTATCAGGTTAAATCGACAGACCCTACTGCTGCAAATCAAGCCGAGGGAATAAACTACTTCCTCTCCCCCGTTGATTATGAGTGCGGTCCTGCATCTGATGATTCGGGCGACCTTGACAGCGATGTGGGCGGTGCTTCACAGACTTCAAGAATGGATACCAGAATTACGGGTACTCAAGGTCTGGGTGATATCACGATTTATAAGGTTGTGAAGGACGAATATGCGTATCCCGATGACAGCCCTTTCAAGCTTCAGTCGGGTCATACACGCTATTGGTTTGAAATTGCGGCTTCGGGTCTTGATAAGAACGGTGTTACTACTCTGCGTGAGGAAGATGTTCCTTATTCGCAGTATAGATTGTATTTTTACTCCGATCAGCTGGACGCTGCGAAAAGCTCTGTGACATACACACAAAGCTCGGGTGATAAGTATACAAAGGACGTATACAAGTCAGCAAGAGTTGTTGACTGCGGTTTTATAAATACGACTCTGGAAATTGCTGCAAGAGATGGTCTTTCGTTGGGCGAAACCTCTGACGGCTCTACGGTATGCGCACAAAATCACTATACTGTACAGCAGCTCGGCTCAAACAGCGTGAGAATAGGTTCTCCGTTCTCAACGGACGGCGGCAAGAGCGGCGTTAGATTTGTTGCCGGTTCGTTTACAAGATTTTACGTTGAGTTTGAGGGCGACCCCAATCTTACAGTAGCGTCTTTCGGTAAAAACGCTGTTGTCGGCTCTTCGGGAGAATGTATTTACAGAGCTTGCCCTGTTTACAAGGACGAGTATAACACAGACGGAACTCCTGCATATAAGGAGCCGGAGGACGGATCGGTTCACCCGTGTATTTACGGCGGTTATATGTACACAAAACATAAAGTTGAAGGGTAAAAAGCACTTGCTTCAATGAGGTGAAATTTATGCTTATGAAAAGAATAAAGCGCCTGTTGGGTAAGCGCAATAACGGCGGTTTTACGTTGGTTGAAGTTATCGTTGCAAGCGCACTGCTGGGTGTTTTGATGCTTGGCGTACTGGGATTTTCGCAGCCCGTACTCAAGTCCGTAAAGGAAAAGGAACAGAATGCCCGTGCGGTTATGCTGTGCGAAACGATTGAAAGCTACATAGCAAGCAGCACTAAGTATGCATACTATGTGCAGACGTTCTCAGGCGTTACTGACGCTGACAGCATTTCAACAACGACTGATCCTGCGGCGATTGTAAACGCAAAATATGTCGGTGCGGAATATGCCGACTTTACGGGAGCGTCGCTTGCGGATATGCAAAACTGCCTGAACAACATACTCGGCACGGATAACTACGAAATCCGCTGCATAGGTATGCGTTGGATGGACGACCCCAAGACAGACGGTAAGAAACTTATGCTCACAAACGAGGTCGTGGATCAGAAAACCTGTTCCATCGACAACTCGAAAACAAAGCTCGTTTTTGAAACTTGCTATTATGATGGATTGTACCCTGTACTGTTCTTCAACAACTATGATAATCAATATAAAGTAATCGACCCCACTACGGGAAATGTCGTTGACAAGTACGCTGATGATGAAATAAAGCTTGCAACAGGTCTGGAGATTACTGTAAATGTTTATCTTGATCCGCAGTGTTACAGCACGAAAGAAAGTTGGAGAGAATCGGCAAGTATGACTTTCGTGGGAACTACTTTCGCTGATTACAGAAACATTTCCAGTGTGAACACAATAAACGTTGCGAATGAATACAAACTGTCGCCGAATATTGAGGTTCGCTCGTACAATGAGGCACTGGCGGTTTCTGTGTCAAAGGTTTATATGGACGAGGAAATGGGAAGCTGCTATTATCCGGACACTTTCATTTACTACATAGCCAGAAAGACCAAGACTTCAACGGCTGTGCCTACTCCGTAAGCGATAGCAGCGAACGGGCGGCTGGAATGAGCGGATTGGCGGCTATGCGCTTGCAAAACGGGCTGCGGTGGCTGAATAAGGCTTGCTTTAACGGCTGACGGCTCAGAAAATTCGCTTACAAATACAAAAATCGGGGCGGTACGTTTAACGCCCGCCCAGTTTTTAAGGCAATACTGCACAAAGATTGTGTAGGTATTGCACAGTCAGATTTTTTCGTCAGGCGAGTGTCGCCCCCCAGGATTGTACCAAAACGACGCAGGGATTACTGACATATTTCAAGGAGTTTTGGTGCAATATGACCGTATTGAGCTTACGCTCAACACAAAATATGCAAGTAAGAAATGCGCAAAGCCTGTGGCAAGAATGTCACAGCCGCCACAACACAGTGCGATGCACGATGCATCGCACCAAAAGTGGCATGCGTAAGGCGGTCTTTGTGCGGTGTTGCCTTAATTTCAGCATTTCAGATTTCTTTCTGAACTGCTTTCAGAAAAGACCTATGTACCAACTGATAAGCGGCACTCCGAAAAACCACGCTGCCGCAATTCCAAGCGCAAGGAACGGTCCGAATACCATGCGGCGTGAATACTTCACTTTCTGAACTTCACTGCCACGCAGGTAAATCTTAAATCCGCCTTCACGCTCGCCTGAGATGTTCTCGCGCAGCGCACGGCTTAAAGCGGATTTGTCGGGCAGTCCGTGCCACGCCTTTTCATCGAGGAACTCCCACTCTATGTCGGGTTCGCCTTCGCTGATACTGCCGACTATGATGTCGTCACTGTCGTCTTTGACGTAGCCGACATCACGGCTTATCTGGTTCTCGTACCAAGCGAGAACAAGTTCCTTGATTTTTGCCGAGGTTTCGGCTTCGCCTTTGCGGTCACGCAGCTTCTTGATTACTCCGTAGACAGATCCTGTTACTATGCCGACCAACAAGGCTGCAAACACACGGTATCCGAGCAAAAGTGACGCTCCTGCCATAAGCTGCAGGTCACCGCCGCCCATACCGCCTATGAAAACAAGTATTCCGAAAAGAACAATTACAATTCCCGCAGCGATAAGACGTTCGCTCCAAGGTGTTTCGGGGAAAACCCAGATTGACGAAATTCCGAGTACGCCGATTGTTATGCTGCACCAGTAGGGAATTTCAAAGTGGTCGATATCCACGAAGCTCAATACTATCAGTACGGCAAACAGCACAGCAGAATACGGCAGCATAAGCCACTGTTCATGCCACGCTCCGTCTGCGGCAAACTGATACATAAGATATGTTCCGCAATAAAGAACGGCGCATATCGACTCGACGATCATATATCGAGGCGAAATTTTCGATTTGCAGTAGCGGCACTTTCCACCGAGAAAAATCCAGCTGAAAATCGGGAACATATCGTACCACGCAAGGCGATGTCCGCATGAAAAACAGTGCGACGGTTCGGTGATGATGGACTGTTTGAGCGGAGTACGCAGGATTACAACGTTCAGGAAGCTGCCGATTACGGAGCCGAATACGAACGCAAACACTGCATAGACAATTTGAAATGCAACGGGCATATTAGTACCCCTCCTTAAATTTAGAATAAACTCATTATAACATATTTCTGCTGATTTTTCAAGGTATCAGCGCAATTTAAGGACTTTTTGAATATGAAAGCACTCCCGACAATTAACGGAAAGCGGTCGGGTTAAGCCAAACGGTGCTGTGCGGCGGTTTTGCGGCGATGTTCGCCACAATCTGCAATGTGTACAGCGGCGTTATATATATCTGACTCGGACAGTACGTCCGAAATATCAGACGAAAGGAAGATAGTTATGGCGGGACCGGTTAAAAACCTACCTATTGGACAAATACTCGTTGAAAGCGGGTTTATCTCGGAGGAACAGCTGCAAAAGGCTCTTGCAAAGCAAAAGGGCAGCGGCAAGATGCTGGGCGATGTGATGTTGGAGATGAACCTTGTGTCGGAAACACAGCTGGCACAGGCGCTTGCTATACGACTGAAAGTGCCGTTTGTCGATCTTGCATCCGTCAAGGTGGATACCGAGGCTGTTCAGAAAATCCCCGAAGCAACCGCAAAGGATAAGTGCGTTTTCGCTTATATGATAAACCACAATCGCCTTATGGTTGCGACTAACGACCCGATAAACTTTTACATATTCGATGAGCTGAAGGTCGTTGCGGGAATGGAAATCGTTCCGCAGATTTCGACTAAAACACAGATAGAGGCGGCTATCGCTAAATATTACTCCTCGTCTGCAATTGATAAGACGGTGAGCGAACTTGAAAACGACGCTTCCACTGAAACACAGGATATTGCGGCTGCCGCGGCTTCTGATGAGCGCGTTGACAATGCGCCTATCGTAAAGCTTGTAAATATGATGGTAGAAACCGCTTTCCGTCAGGGCTGTACGGATATTCATATCGAAGCGTTCAAGGACAGAACCCGTATACGCTTCAGAATTGACGGCGAACTGGTGGAACAGGATATGAAAGTGCCGCCGTCTTTCCATAACCCGATTATTACCCGTATCAAAATCCTCGGCGGTATGAATATCGCCGAAAAGAGAGTACCGCTTGACGGACGTTTCGGAACACGCATTGACGGCGTGAACCTCGATATGCGTGTCAGCACTATTCCTTGTGTATACGGCGAAAAGTGCGTTATACGTTTGCTTTCCACTGCCGATGATAAGGCAAGAAAGATTACAGACCTTGGTATGACGGACTATAACTACAAGATGTTCAAGGAGATTATCCGCTGCCCTAACGGCGTTATGCTGGTTACTGGTCCTACGGGTTCGGGTAAATCTACAACTTTGTACGCAACGCTTGGCGAGCTGTCGCAGCCTAACGTAAACATTGTAACGGTTGAGGACCCTGTCGAAAAGAAAATCGACGGCGTAAACCAGTGTCAGATTAACGCAAAGGCCGGAATGACGTTCGCTGCGGCTCTGCGTTCTATCCTCCGTCAGGACCCCGATATCATAATGGTCGGAGAAATCCGTGACGGCGAAACTGCCGATATCGCAATCCGCGCCGCTATCACGGGACACTTTGTTTTATCCACACTGCATACTAATGACGCAGCAACTACGATTACACGTCTTGTGGATATGGGCGTTGCGCCGTATATGGTCGCTTCTTCCGTTGTCGGAATTATCGCTCAGCGACTTGTAAAGCTGCTGTGTCCGCATTGCAAGGAAACAATCACGTTAAGCGACCCCGAGGAGCTGAAGCTGCTCAACAAAAACACTCCCACGCAGATATGCAAACCGCATTCGGGCGGCTGCAGAGCGTGCAGAAATACGGGTTATTCGGGACGTACCGCTATTCACGAGATAATCGTTACTTCTCCCGATATCAAGATGCTTATTACATCGGGTGCTACCGCCGAGGAAATCGGCGCACAGGCTACAAAGAACGGAACTCTGCTGCTGCGTGACAACGTAACACAGATGGTGCTTGCAGGCAGAACCTCAATGGACGAGCTTGTAAAGGCAACTTACACCGTTTAATCCGGGCGTTTCTTAAAATTACCTCACTGAAAAGGAGATATTGACGTGGAAAACACCAACAACATCGTAGATATCAATAAAATTCTGGACGACGCCAGAGATCTGGGAGTATCGGACGTACATTTTACGGCAGGCTTGCCGCCTGTGGTTCGTCTGCACAGCGCAATCAGAAAACTTTCGGGTTATCCCGACTGCACAGAGCCGATTATCGTAAACGTAATCAATCAGATTACTTCTATCAAGCAGAAAACACAGATTTCAAAGGGACTGGATACCGACTTTTCATATGTATCGCCATCGGGATTCAGACACAGAGTGAACGTGTACAGACAGCGCGGCTATCACGCTGTGGCTATCCGTCTGCTGAGAGATGATATCCCTACCCTTGACGATCTTTCTCTGCCTGCAACACTGGGCGAGTTTGCAATGCACCCAAGAGGACTTATCCTCGTTACAGGTCCTACGGGTTCCGGTAAGTCTACAACTCTGGCGGCAATGGTGGACCACATCAACCGTCAGAGAAACTGCCATATCATCACGGTTGAGGACCCTATCGAGTACGTTCACACGCATAAACAGGCAATGGTAAATCAGCGTGAGATAGGACAGGACGTTGACAGCTTCGCAGGTTCGCTGCGTGCGGCACTGCGTGAGGACCCCGACGTTATACTGGTCGGAGAAATGCGTGACTTTGAAACTATCAATGCCGCTGTTACCGCCGCTGAAACGGGTCACCTTGTGCTTTCCACACTGCATACAACGGGTGCGGCTGAAACTATCAACCGTATCATCGATGTGTATCCGCCGCACTCGCAGGGACAGATACGCTCGCAGCTTGCAAGTACGATTGTCGGCGTTATTTCGCAGACGCTCGTCCCCACCGCTGACGGAAAGGGTCGTTGTGCGGCTCTGGAAGTAATGTGCGCTACTGACGCTGTGCGTTCGCAGATTCGCGAGGGTAAGGTTTATCAGATAGGCACGACTATCGCAACGGGACGCAAGTATGGAATGTTTACGCTTGACCAAGACCTTGCACGTCTGGTGCGTATGGGTAAGATACATGACGCTGTGGCTCGTGAACGCTGTCAGAATGTAAATGAGTACAAGCGATTCCTTGAAATGGGCGATGCGGCTTACGATCAGAACTAAAGTTTTTGTATCTCTGGAGTTCCGAAAGGGACTTCAGAGATAAATTTTAAGGTGGTATGTATGAAAAAGAAAAAGGGCTTTACACTGGTGGAGCTGATTGTCGTGATTGCGATAATCGGAGTGTTGGCGGCAATATTAGTTCCTGTGCTGTCGGGCGCTGTTATCAAGGCGCAGGTGACTTCCGCAAACAAGACTGCTTCATCAATAAAGCAGACTGCCGAAATCTTTCTTACGCAGGCGGACGGCGCAGGGTACGGCATAAAACCGAATGTGGTGCAGATTATAAAGGTTCGCGCGTATACGGAAAGCGATGGAACTGTTCACTGGAAATGCACGCCTGCAAACTCTGATAATTTCTATGGAACAAGCTCTGTTTCGTGGGGTACGGAGGGCGACTATACAGGCAATAAAACGATGTCTGAACTTACCCGGGGCGAGGATATGATATGTCTTGCGGTGTCAGAAATACTGCCGAGTGTAAAGCAGGCGTCTGTGGTGGTGTATTTATCACGCATGGGTTGTACCTTCGCTGTGTACACGGCAGATAAGGGAGATTATCTGGACGAGTCGGATTATCCTGCCGTTACAAATGGCATTGCGCCCGATGTGGACGAGTGGAACAAAAGCACAGCAGGAGTAAACGATGACGGAATGGTAATAGGCACTGCGCCTGTTGTGGAACTTGGATAATCGGATTTCGGACATGGAAGAACGGCTGTAACGCTTGTAAAGCTTGTTACGACAGTTGGGACAGTTACCGCAGAGAAAGTACGAGTAATTGTTCGATTGAGTGAAAATACGCATCATTTTTTTGTGAAAAACAACCAAGAAATGGCAGTGAGATTGAACTCTTTTTAACAAATATAGGGTTAAATTTGATTTTTTTCAAAAAAACGCTTGCAATTATGAAATCTATGTGATATAATGAAAAGCACAAAGGGAAAACGGATTAAGAGGGATAAGGAAAGAAAACGTTTTCATAAGCCTTTGCGCCTTTGTGATAATCCGCAGAGCGGCTGTGATGTCGGCGGTGCGGATTCTGATTACGGATATAACTCCGCCGGGGTTATACATAAAAAATTTTTTCATTTTTAGGAGGTCTTTACAATGATAAAGAAACTTCAGGCTCTCAAAGCCAAAAAGGGCTTTACGCTCGTTGAGTTGATTGTAGTTATCGCTATCATCGGCGTACTTGCTGCAATCCTCGTTCCCACCATGCTCGGTATGGTAACCAAGTCAAGAGTTACATCTGCTGACTCTACTGCTAAGTCACTCCGCGACGAGATCGGCAACTTCCTTACAGACGCTGACTCCGCAGGATACGGTATGCTCCGTGACGCTACTAAGGTTGATACAGTTACAATCACTGTATCTACTGCTAGCGGAACAACAACTTGGAAGGTAGAAGGTTTCACACCCGCTAACTACAAGTCCAATGGTACATACACATGGGCAGCTACTGCGTCTGCTACACCTGGTACAACTAAGGTTGGTAAGACAAATCCTGCTGAGCTTATGGCTATTTATCTTGCTGATACTTTCACAACCGTTAAGAATGCTTCTATTGTAGCTATTCTTAAGGGCGGTTCCAACTGCACAGCACTTGCTTACACTGCTGACAGCAGTGCAGTACTTGCAAATACTGAGTATCCTACCGTTACAAATGGTGAGTTCCCTGCTGTATGGGCTTGGGATACACATGACGCAGGTATCTCTCCTGCTGGCTTCATCGTAGGTACTGCTCCTAAGGTTGAGATCGGCTAATCTTTGAACTGATGTTCGAAAAAGCTAATTGATGCAAATGTTCCTCGGCGGCGAAAGCCGTCGGGGAATTGTGCATATATTAAAGCTATTGTTTGTACGGGAAAGGTTTTCCGCAGAAACAATGGTTTTAAGAGTTCTTCATATTTTAAGAGGTGTTATATGATACAAAATCTTCAGCGTCTGAGAGCAAAGAAAGGTTTTACCATCATTGAGCTTATTGTGGTTATTGCTATAATGGGCGTGCTGATGGCGATTATTTTGCCAAATCTTACAAACAAGCGTGCCAGAGTAAACGAGGCGAACAGTGCGGCAAGGGATTTTTATGCGGCGGTTCAATCGGCTATGACGAAGTACTCGATGTATGAGGGTGCGCTGTCACCGCAGTATTCGGCAAACCCGAAACTGGGCGATATGTATTACTATGAAAAACTGGGCGGAAATTATCCGTATCAGAAAGGCACAGAACCAGGAGATATTCCGTATACTGCGAGTATGTACATAGAGTTTGCGACAAAGAACGGCGCAATCACCGAAGTGTATACCTATGTTGCGGCAGGAACTGACGCAGGCTATGCGAACGGTCAGGGTCTGTATGAGCTGTGCAAGCGTTCGGCAGACTGCAAGAATACGGAGTTCGGAAGGCTGCTGAAAGACGCTATTGAGGACAGAATAAGTTATCAAGACGGTTTTTATTACGCTAAAGTGAACTATAAGCAGGTGCTGACAGGCACTATTCCCGCAAAGATGGAAGCCGAAACCGTTAAGGTGCAGTATACGGCGTACAGCCGCACAAGACTGCCAAAGGCGACAGGGACGTTTACGGCGTTCCAAAATCAGAATATGTATTTCGGCGATGACTATGTGCTGAACAGCGGCGAGGTTATGGGCGCGTTTACTTCGGTGAATACGACTACAAAGAGCCTTATGGGACTTGCAGGCACAACGTTGGATTAAGAGAGATAGGACAGACCCCTCACACGGAGTGTGAGGGGATTTTTTTAAAAAAATTTCTTATTATACTAAAGAATTACTAAAAACTGTCGATAATTAATTTAAAGGGTATACTATGCCCGAATTACAAAAGATAAAGGAGGCAGACACTATGGAGATAAAAGGCATAAGCGGAGTAATTTCCACATACAAGACAACGAAGGCACAGGCTCCGAAAAAGACAAGTGCTGCCGTTTCTACAAAGAAAACAGACAGGGTTGAATTCGGATTTGACAAGGCTCTCGGCGCAGCTAAGTCCGCAATCGCTCAGGAGGTCGCTGCTGACGCTACTGCCGAAGAACTGAACTCGGCTAGGAATGCTCTGGACAGCGGTTTCTCTTCCGCAGAGATTGCCGCAATGCTGTTTATGGGGTGACGATATGGATAACTATACCGCTTCCGTTGTTGTGAAGTGCCTGGAAATAGACGTGGATTTTTATAGGGATCTTACAATTTTCCTTATGAAAAAACGCACGAAAATCCTCGCAGACGATCTGGACTGGCTTACAGACTCGCTTAACGATGAACAGGCGTTTATGATGAAAAGCCGTTCACTGGAGGATAAAAGACTGGCACTGTTCAAGGGACTGGGGATCGCCGATAAAAAGCTTTCCGAACTTGTGGAGCTTTCTCCCGACGAATACCGCCCTAAAATGAAAATGCTGTATGAACAGCTGACGGAAACGATAGCACAGATAACAGAACTCAACAACGAAACCGCTGAAATCGTAAAGCGAAAGCTCGATAATCAGAAAGAATTTGTTCAGCGTGCAGGCTTGCTTGACAAGCCTGAAGTCTATGATAAAAATGCGTCTAAGATTGCAAGCGGTCAATCGGCTGCAAAAGGCTTCAGACACATTTAGGAGGAAAATATATGCGCCCGACTTTTTTAGGATTTGAAACACAAAAACGTTCGCTTCAGCTTGCGCAGAAGCATATTGACGTTACAGGAAACAATATTTCAAATATAAATACTCCCGGTTACACAAGGCAGAGAGTGGATCTGTATGCGGAATACTATATGGGAAACCGCGATTTGCGCTGGTCGTCCACTACAAGCTCCCTTTCTATGGCTGGTCAGGGTGCGAACGCCTATGGAGTAAGCCAGATAAGAGATATTTACGTCGACAAGCGATATCGCGAGAATGTTGCTGTTGAAGCACAGACGGAAACGGCTGTAAATATCCTTAAGGACATTGAGGACGTACTTGATAACTTCGAGTCGGACGGACTGCAGTATTTTACTCAGCAGTTCTTTAACGCACTTCAGGACTATTCGGCTGAAAAACCAGACAGCAGCGAGGTTGCGACTATATGCGTCAATACCGCAAAGAACCTTTGCCGACTGCTTAACGATTACAGCACAAAACTTACTGAAGTTGAAACTACTTATGTGAATGAGCTTGAAGATACCATAAATTACATAAACGAGCTTACGGACGAGATGAATTTGCTCAACGACAAGATTGTCAAGGAGAAATTCCATTACCCCGAAGGATATGATCCGAACGAACTTCTCGATGAGATGAACCTTTACATTGACGAACTTGCGACTTACGGAAATATCGAGGTGGTACGCCATGACAGCGGCGCTTACTCGGTGAAGATGGGCGGCGTGACTATCCTTGACGGTGAGAATTTCAAGACAAATCGTCTGCTTATGAAAGAATACGATATCTACGAGCAGGCTATTATTTACTGGGAGAGCGGCGACGCTTACAATGTGACTTCGGGTTCGCTGAACGCTTATTATAACGCTATAAACGGCAACGGCGTGTACGCTTCGGGTTATCAGAACAACTATTACGGCATTGCGTATTTCAAGAGCGCAGTTGACGAATTTGCAAGGACAATCGCAAACACTTTCAATACGGCAAACTATGCGGATTATGACGATTTCAGAGCAATGTTTACGGCAAGCGAGGACGGCGCTCTTATAACCGCAGAAAATATTCGCGTGTCGGACAGCTGGGAGCAGAACCCGACTATGATAGGTCAGGTAAGACGTCAGAATACAATGACGGGTCTGTATGAGTACGGATATGATGAGGTCGCAGACGAAGTAACGGGCGTTGTTACACTTCAGAATACAAATGTTCTTTATCTTGTTTCGCAATTCGACAACAGCGATTTGAAGTTCGGCACGGCGCACGATTTTGAGGGAAGCATAAACGAATATATTTCCTTTATTTCAAACCGCCTGGGTCAGACTATCGAATATGAGGACAGCCGCAGCGAAACCGCACAGGCTACCGTGGATACGCTGCTTGACGCAAGAGATGAGGTGTCGGCGGTATCGATGGACGAGGAAGGCATAAATATGCTGAACTATCAGAAGTGGTACAACGCTTCTTCAAGAATTGTCACAACGCTGGACGATCTGCTTGACAAGCTGATTAACGGCACAGGCAGAGTAGGACTTTAATAAGGGGGTTGAAACGTTATGAGAATAACAAACTCCACGTTGCTCAGAGGTTATAACCGTGATCTGAACCGTGTGCTTGAACTGAAAAATAAATCAGAACGCAAGATTACTTCGCAAAGGCAGTTCTCCCGTGCGTCTGAGTCGCCGCTGAACGCTGCAAAGGCGCTGAACGTAAGAAAGTCGCAATATTATTCAAAGCAGTATCAGGAAAATCTGAAAGTTGCATCGAAGTTCTATACAGAAGCCGAAACTTCGCTGCTTCAGGTGTCGGAGCAGATGGCATCAATCCGTGAAACTATCATTGCCGCCGTAAACTCCACAAATGATGGTCAGGATATGAAGATTTATGCGCAGCAGCTTGAAACAAAGGCAAAAGAGCTGTGTGCGATATTCAATACGGACAGCGCAGGACGTGTGATTTTCGGTGGCGAGAGCGACGACGCACAGCCGTTCGATATCCTTAACGACGCTGACGGAAATCCGTCAATTGTTACATATCATGGTATTCCGATAAATTCGATGAATGACTACACAAAGTTCCCGTATTCCAATGATGTGAGTGTGGATATCGGTCTTGGAATGGTAACTTCTCAGAGCTCACATGATATCGACAATGATTCGGTGCTGAAAATATCATTCAACGGCGCAGAAATTTCGGGCTGCGGTGCAGAACAGGGCGTTGCGGATATTGATTTGTCGTCCGTTCTTGAAGGCAGAACTTACAGCCTTTATGTGTATGCAGGCGACGTAAAAAAAGAGATTTCTTTCAAGGGTCAGCCCACACAAGCCGAAAATATCGCAGAGATAAACAAGCAGCTTCAGTATGCGTACCGAAAGGAAATTACATACGGAAGAAATTATCCCGAAATGGACGCTCAGGGCGTTATCAGCCTCAGAGATTCAATGGGTGACGCAGTTGAGGGCGGTGTCGTTTCGGTTATAAATAATCCGAATGCAACCCGTACTTCTCGGCTTAAAGTCGAAAACGACTCCAACTACTCGGATAAGTACAGACTGCGTTTATCCGATCTTGTCGAGGGCGCAACATACAAGGTTGACGTTCAGGTGGGCAATGGCGAGAAGAAAACTATCGCATTTGAAGCGGGTAGCGACAATCTTTCAGATCCGAACAGTCCTGTTTTCCGTGAGGATATAACGGTTGAGAACTTTCAGAAGGCTCTTGATGAAGCTTTTGGAAAAAATGCTGACGGTTCGAGCAAAGTTTCGATTTCTGCGAATGACCCGACTAAGGGAATTGTTTCTTCTGAGGGAAATATCGTGAACCTCTATGAGAGCGCAGGTTCTTCAATTCTGAATTCCAATCCCAGAACGCAGGGACAGGCTTTGCAGATAAAGACGGACGGAAAAACTATTGATACGTCTTCCCTTAAGGACGGCGTTGAGTATTCCTTGAAAATTACAGCGGGCGGCACAAGCAACTATGTTAACTTTACATATGACGCCGCAGATCCGACTTCAATGGAGGACGCTTTCAAAAGCACTATTTTCTCTTATGACAGCACTACGGGAGAGGTTACTGTTACTTCTACGGGTGAAAAGGTTGATTCCGTTGAGAATAACCGCCTGAACGAAACCGCTGTTATAAAGTCGGTGAAATCTGATATTACACAGTCGCAGTCGCTTAGTCTGTACGACCTTAACGAGGGCACAACATACGCAATTGACGCTACAATAGACGGCACTAAAAAGACTGTTGTGTTTACCGCTGCAAAGAGCGTTTCTGATACAAAGCTTGCAATTGCGGAAGCTTTCGACAAGGAGTTTGCAGACGCTGACGCAAAGCCGCTGGGAAAGCTGAAGATCGATTCTTCGGGAAAGTTTACTTATACAAAGAATGGCACGACAAATACGCTGCCTGTAACTCTCAGCGAAACAACCGCTGCGGTAGACGCAGGCATAGTTAAGGCTGACCTTGGTCAGAAAACAGGCTATGAGGTTGATTATTCATCGCTGGAAGAAGGAAAACAATATTCTTTCAAGATGATACTCGGCTCGACTGTGAAGGACATTACGTTTACAGCAGGCGCAGACGCAGCTGAAAACAAGAATATCATTTCTGAGAGAATAAATGCTGCTTTTGGTACGGACATTTCGATTGACAATGCAGGAAAGCTTACTGTTAATGTTGACAAAACGTTCACTATTACGAACAACCGCAACGATGGCGACAATGACAACTCGCTTTTTGAGAGAGAAGCATCATTCTCCTACAATTACATTCAGCTTACTCTGGACGCTGCAAGAGCGCTGCGCGACGGAAATATGGAATATGCAAATGCCTGCATTGACAGAATCGTTTCGGCGAATGAAAAGCTGCTTGTGGAAATCGCAGATCTTGGCTGTAATGAAGAATTTATCGAGTTTAACTTAAGCCGTCTTACTACGCGTGATGAAAATCTTGCGGAACGTCAGAATGACCTTGAGATGATCGACCCCGCAGAGGAAATAACATTGTGGAAACAGTATGAGGCTATGTACAACGCTTGCCTTCAGATGTCAAGCTCGACTGTTCCCCAGAGCATCTTCGACTATATAAGATGATTATTGATTTAAACGGGAGGTGTTGAGTATGGTTCCGAATTTGCTTCAGATAAACACGATACCTATTCAGATTGAGATTAAGGTAACAAATGCAACCTACAAGCCTGTTGAGGGTGACAGGCAGCCGAAGGTAAACATTACTACACGCAATGGCGGTTATGTTATGGAGGCTGAACCCTTAAGACTTAAGATTGACACTTATGAAGCACGAAAAAGTCTTGGCGCAGGTCATATGACTGACGGAGATATGCTTAATCAGAAGGCTCAGGAGGGCTTTACGATTGCATATCAGGGTGCAGCAAGAATTGCTTCGGAAGGCAATCAGCTTGCAAGAGGCGTTTCGGCTTCGGAAATTGCAATAAACAATGCACGGGCAGGCGCAACGGTTTCGACGATAATGGAATTTTTGCCGAGTACAGGCGCAAATATCACTTTTGACGAGGGTAAGCTGAACATCGAATATCAGATGGGTTCGCAGGATATAGACTGGGATTTGAAATCGCAGCTGCCAATGGAATTTATACCCGGAAGCGTGGAACTGATTGTCCGTGACAAGCCTCGTGTTGAGATTGAATATATCGGTGATCCAATTTATGTTCCGCCGAGCGCTAATCCCAATTATGTTCCGCCTAAGTTTAACCATACTGTCTGAAGGGAAATGTTATGAAGATACAAACAAGAGATTTTGGCACTATGGAAATAGCTGATAACACCATCATTACCCTCCCGAATGGAATACTGGGTTTTGAAGATACGCATAAGTATACTCTGATATCGCCACTTGGTGAGGATAAGTTCCCGATGTGGCTGCAGTCGGTGGAGGACGTTACACCATGTTTCGTGGTGTATGATCCAATGCTGTTGGTGCCTGATTATCGTTTCAACATAAGCGATGATGAACAGAAAATGCTTGGGATAGATGAAAAGTCTCCGTATCGCTGCCTTACTGTGGCAATAGTTCCTGAGGATTACAAAAAAACAACGATAAATCTTCGCTGTCCTATTGTACTTAATACAAGGACGAATGTTGCTGCACAGGTTATTCTTGAGGATTATGATTTCAAGTTCCCTGTGTATTCTGAGGAGGACTGATTATGCTGGTTATAACACGCAAGTTGGACGAGAGCATAACGGTTGGCGACAATATCGAAATCAGTGTTCTTGAAATATCAAAGGACAGAGTTAAGATAGGAATCAACGCGCCTAAACAGGTGAATGTGTTCCGTACGGAACTTAAAACGCTCCGTCAGACAAACGAGCAGGCTGCAAATGCTTCGGGGGAAGCAATACGCAGACTTCTCGACTCCAATAAGTAAAACCACTGGGTCCCATCTGATGGGAAAATAAGGAGGAAATTACAATGAGTGATGTAATGCGTCTTGCAGGTATCAATTCGGGTTACGACACCGAGGCTATGATTTCGGAGCTGATGTCGGGATATCAGACCAAGATTGATAACCAGAATAAGAAACTTACAAAGCTGCAGTGGAAGCAGGAAGCATATCGTGATGTTTCTTCAAAGCTTTCTGCTTTTCAGAACAAGTATTTTGATATTCTGAACAAGAGCTCGTACATTATGAGCCCGTCAGTGTTCTCAAAGTTTTCGTCTACTATTACAAGCAAGAGCGGTGCTGATGTTTCAAACCAGCTTAAGGTTACTACCTCATCTGCTTCAAAGGAAGGCAGCTATTCGCTTAAAGTGCTTCAGACTGCGACTAAGGCGAAGCTTACAGGAAATAAAATCAATCCTCAGGGATTTACTCTGGATCTTGAAAAGGCAGCTTCTGCAAACTATGAAACTACTACCGGTGATGCCGGTACTGCCAGAGAATATAACTTTGCACTTGATGTGAAAGTCGGCGATGTTTCTAAGACTATTGAAGTTAATTTCTCCGCTTTGGAAGTTGATGGCAAGGTTGATATGGAGGAATTTTCCAACAATCTTGTTGCCTCTATCAATAAGGAGTTTGAGGATCAATTTGGTCTTACAGGAAAGTCGGGCGACAATGTAACAGGCGGAGTTAACGCAGATGGAAAAGAGATGTTTTTGAGTGCGTCCGCTTCATCGGATTTCAAAACTCTTGAATTTAAAGTGGGCGGCAACGCAACTGTTTCTATCGCTGAAAAAACAGGTAACTTCGGTTTGGCGAAGGCTGCTAAAAAGCAGTCAATTGCTACTCAGTCCTGCATAACAGGCAAGAACACTGTCGCTATCACTGTAAATGGCTCTACCAAGAACATTACTTTTGAGGGAGTTTCTTCGACATATTTTGATTCTCGCAACGAGGACGGAAATCAGTCTGTTCTCGCAGAGTACAACGAGCTGAAGAAGGCTGCTTTCCGCAAGGAAAACAACCTCAGCGAAAGCGCAGCTATTGACAGCGCAGCATTTGAGGATTTTGCATATACCAGCACACAGGCTGCAAAGGATAAGAACTCTGCGGCATTGCTTGAAGCTGCAAACAAGGAGTTTGGAGCAGAAGGCGTTTCGTTTACGATTGATGGCGGCTATATGGAAGCTAACGGCAAGAGCTTCTCTATTACTTCGGTTGAAGGCGGTACTCTCGGACTTACAAAGGGCGTTGCTACAAACAAGATTTCCAGCAATGAAACTCTCGGTGAAATGGGTCTTGTAACTGCTGACGGCGAATTTAAAATCAACGGTAAGACTATCAAGGTTTCTGCTGATACTACTGTAAGCGATTTTGTAAATAAAGTGAACTCCGCAGGTGCAGGCGTTACAATGTCGTATTCTACGGTTGAAAACAGGTTTATCTTTAACGCAGATGATATGGGTTCGGGCGGAAATATCAAAATCGAGGAAAACGAGCTTACAAAGGCTTTGGGTATTGCAGGAAGCGGTGTTGTAAACGAGGACGGCAAGAATGCAATATTTGAGCTTAATGGTATGGAAATTGTTCACAACTCCAATACATATGAGCTTGAAGGAACAACCTTTGATCTTACCGACGCCGTTGAAAACACAGAATACAAGGTAAGCCTTGCAAAAGATTATGACGATGTTAAGCAGCTTATCAAGGATTTTGTAAAGGATTATAACCAGCTTATTGACGACGTTTACGGGCATATCGGAACATCTCCTGTCCGTGACTCAAGCGACAATTTGTACGAGCCGCTTACGGACGCTGAAAAAGAAGAAATGTCTGAGGACGAGATTGAAAAGTGGGAAACAACTGCCAAGAAGGGCGTTATTTACAATGATTCCACTGTTTCTTCGATAATGTCGAAGATAAGAAGTGCATTGTATAATTCTGTTACACTTGATGATGGCTCAAAGTTTGGTATTTACAATCTCGGTATTACGACAATCGCCTATGATTATGAGTCACATGGAAAACTGGAGATTGACGAGGATAAGTTCGAAGCTGCGTTTGAGTCAAATCCTGACGCTATCTCAAAGCTGTTTACAGATCCGGATACCGGCATCATGAAGAAGTTTGATACGATTATTGATGACGCTGTTTCTACTTCAACGCTTTCCACAACCGGTTCTATCCGTGGTTCTCTTATTCGTAAGGCAGGTCTGGAAAAGGGCAGCACTTCTCAGAATAACGAGATTTACAAGATGATGGAGCAGATCAACAAGCGTATCGACACGCTTCAGGATCGCTATGACGCCAAGGAAAATTATTGGTGGGACGTTTTCACCAATCTTGAAAGTATGCTGGGAGATCTCAACAGCCAGTCAAGCTATCTGTCAAGCTATTTTGGCGGAACTACTGCATAAATATATTGAACAGGAGTGATTTGAGATGGTAAATCAATATTCTCAATATAAAAAGCAGTCGGTTCAGACAATGACTCCGGTGGAGATTGTTATTAAGCTGTACAGCGAGATTGAACGTCAGCTTGCTATCGGAATAAAGTTTGTTGAGGATAAGGATTTTCGCAAATCCAATGAAGCTTTTATAAAAGCTGAGAACTGCATTGACGCACTGCGTGAGGCGCTTGATATGTCGGTGCCGATTTCAAAAAATCTTGAGTCGCTGTATATCTTCTTTTACAAGGAGATAGTTAAGGCGAATGTCAGCAAGGATTGCACCGAGATTGAAAAAATTATCCCCATGATAGCGGATTTGCGGGACGCTTTTACTCAGATAAGCCAGATGACTCGTGAGGAAATTGAGGCGCAGGAAAAGGCTAATCACAAGAAAGGTCTTTTCGCAGGCGACACCTGATAACAAGGCAGAATGCACCTGCTGCTTTGAACTGCATACAATGAAAGGGCGATAAAATCAGATTAACGGCAAGGGGGAAGCTCATTATGGAGGATAATTTCAGCTGTGAAAGAGTTACTGAGATCATGAACAAGATTTACAGTACTCTTCAGGAATACGAAAAACAGACCGATATGATGATTAACGCAGATCTGGAAGTTCTTCAGCATGGACTTATTGCACGCAATGAGCTTATAGATTCTCTTGACGAACTAAAAGATGATGTGAACGCAGTGATCGACTGCGAAACTCCCGATGAAGCACGCCTGCTTAAGGCGCTTGTAAACGGCAGTGCGGTTACTGTACCGCTTGATGAGCCGCACAAGAAACTGCAATTGCTGCAACGGAATATCACTATCATAAAGCAGCGCATTCTTGATAAGGATAAAGTGATTTCGGGGCAGTTCAAGGATAAACACGTTGATTCTCGGCGTGAGTTGGAGCAGCTGAAGCAGACCAAGAAAAAAATTGGCTATTACAGCAGTGCTACTGTCGGAAGGCAGACGGGACAGTCACTTAATAAAAACAGATGACACAAAAATATTCAGCCGTCCTTATTACGGGCGGCTGATTTGTTGTAATTATGTCTTAATCAAAAAAGGAAGTGGCAATCAAAATGAAATGCAATCTTTGCCCAAGGCAATGCAATGCCGACCGCTCTGTTTCGGCGGGGTACTGTCGTATGAGCGATAAAATAACCGCTGCCCGTGCGATGCTGCACTATTGGGAAGAACCTTGTATCTCAGGGGAGAATGGCAGCGGAGCGGTGTTTTTTTCGGGGTGCGTTCTGGGGTGCGTTTACTGTCAGAATTATGACATCAGCACGCAGCGCAAGGGGAAGGAAATTTCAGAGCAGCGGTTATGTGAAATATTCATGGAACTTCAGCGCAAGGGCGCACACAACATCAATCTTGTTAATCCAACGCACTTTGCACCGCAGATTGTAAGAGCGCTGACGGCAGCGAAAAAATACGGCTTGTCGGTGCCGATCGTCTGGAATACGGGCGGTTATGAGCGTGTTGAAACGCTCGAAATGCTAGACGGGTTGGTGGATATATACTTGCCTGATGTGAAATACTTTTCAGATGAGCTTGCATTGCAGCTGTCGAATGCGCCGCATTATTTTGAAACGGCAATGAACGCTGTTGCTGAGATGGTAAGGCAAACAGGAAAACCTGTAATGAACAGTGATAATATTATCCGAAAAGGGACTATTGTGCGGCATCTGGTTATTCCGAATTGTTATAAGGACTCGGTTGAAGTGATTAAACGAGTGGGAGAGCGGTTCGGCGGCGATATTCTCTTTAGTCTGATGAGTCAGTATACGCCCTTCGGGAGGGTTAAGACCGAGCCGTCTTTAGCACGCTTCAACAGGCGGATTACAACATTTGAATACCGAAAGGCTCTGGACGAGGTGTATTCTGTCGGGTTGTGCGGCTATATGCAGGAAAAGAGTTCGGCGAAGGAAGAATATACGCCTGTTTTCGATTATGAGGGATTGTAAATAAAGTGCCGGGCGGCTTGCGAGCAGTTGAACAGCGTTATTACGCTTGACTAACCAACCGATGGTATGATATAATAATCGCAGAACGATTATTGAATGTATTGCAAGAGGTGAGCGGATAAGATGTCTGATGAAATTATAACTGATACTGCTTGTCGGGCGGCTTACGGGAAGCTTGCAGGCAGGGTAGGTATACTGTGCAATGTTTTATTGTGCGGCGGAAAATTCGCTGTGGGAATGCTGTCGGGGAGTCTGTCCATTACCGCTGACGCAGTGAACAATCTGTCGGACGCTTCTTCGGGGATTATCAGCCTTATCGGGTTTAAACTGTCTGAAAAATCAGCAGACAAGGAACACCCCTACGGTCACGGGCGGTATGAATACCTTGCAGGATTTGTTGTCGCGGCAATTATTCTTGCAATCGGGTTTGATCTTTTGCACAGCGGAATTATGAAAATCATCGAACCTACTCCCGTAGAGTTCGGGATTTTGCCGCTTACGGTGCTGGGGATTTCGATTGTTGTCAAAATCTGGCTTATGCTGTTTTATCTCAGGATAGGTCGGAAAATCCGTTCTGATACACTGACGGCTGCGGCGGCTGACAGCAGAAACGATGTTATTTCAACTTCGGCAGTGCTGCTGGCGTTTGCATTGGCGCACTTCTGCAATATAAACCTTGACGGAATAATGAGCGTACTCGTGGCAGCGTTTGTATTAGTCAGCGGAATAGGTCTTATTCGCGAAGCTATGAATCCGCTGCTTGGAAAAGCTCCGCAGTCGGAACAGGTCGAAGAAATCCGCAGGAAAATCCTCTCATACGACAAAGTTCTGGGAACTCACGACCTTATGATTCACGATTACGGTCCTGGACGGCAGTTTGCGTCTGTACACGTTGAAGTATCATCGGAGCTATCTCTTGTGGACTGTCACGAGATAATCGACAAAATCGAGCAGGATTTCTTATCGGACGGATTGCCTATGCTGGTTCACCCAGATCCCGTTGTTCGTGCGGAGGACGCAGCGTCTTCGGAAATGGGGAGAATATGTAGCACGCTTTTCGAAATAGTAAAGAGCATAGACAGCAGAATTACCGTTCACGATGTGCGCATATTGCCTGCGCAGGAGATACGAAAGGTTATTTTCGACTGTGTGGTGCCAGCTGAGGTTAAGGAAGGCACAGCACAGCTTGAGGAGAAAATCTGCGGCGAGTTTTGCAGAGCGTTTTCCGACTGCGAATGTATCATAAGCTTTGAAAGTAGCTTTGCAAGCATACCCAAATCACCCGAAAGAGTAAGGACGGCAAACACGGAGCGTTTATCCAAGAAGGAGAAATGATGGAAAAGTATTATTTCCACGCACGGGTAGGAAACTATTCCCGTAATTTCAGACGAGCGGTGATTGTAGTTGTAATACCGATATTCATGATGTGCATTTTCTGTGCGATCTGGATTGTTCTGGGATTCGGTGAGGATTTTATTCCGCTGCTGCTGAGTGTAATTGCGTTCGGGGTGCTGACTGCGATGATTTTTACATTTGCGGCGGCATATATTACCGATAAGCTGACGAGAAGGCACACGCATTTCACTTTCTTTGATATTGTGCCTGACGGTATGGTATACAGCGAATATGCAGGGGAGTTTCGGCGATATGGGAAACGTGTTGTTCTGCGAAAACTGTATTATATCCCGTTCAAAGGATTGGAAGAAATAGCAAGAAACGAAAAGCAGTCGCCGTATGAAATTACATTCCGAGGAGAGGTAAGAGCGTATTTTGAAGAAAGCAGCCGACTGGGATATCATATCTCTGAGGACGGAACGCTTTATTTTGATACAGCAGTGCTGAACAGCCGCTATTACAGTGTTATGAAAGAATTTACGATACACAGTCATTTCGGCAGTACACGCAGGCTTGAAAAATCCGCTTTGCATTACTGGGAGGAATTTAAAAAGCTGCCGCCGAAGAAGCCGTTTGATATTTCAAAAGCTATATCCACACGCAAGCGAAAAAAACTGAAAACATCAAACGCTCTGCTTGAGGCGCCAAGCTATTCCAGAAAATGGAACTGAACCGAGCTTTATTGCTATACAGAAATCACCCGTGCAAAATGCACGGGTGAAGCTGTTTAATAACCTCTTATTGCTTTGAAAAGATGTTGATGGACGGAAGAGTGTTTTTTTAATCAAGCGCTTTATAATCCTTATCCTCGACTGCCTTTCTGAGAACGGCAAAGTCGCACGGCTCGGAGAGTTTTACAACCGCTGTGCCATCGGTATGCGATACAACGGCTTCCGATACGGCCGGGATTGCTTCAAGCGCTTTCTTTACGGCGGCTTCGCAGTGACCGCACATCATACCCTCGATTTTCATTGTAATTTCCATTGGTTTTTCCTCCTGTTTTGGATTATTTTTAAGTGCTGTGGCACTTGGTTTCTTTTTTCGTATGGGTCTGTCGGATTTTGCATTGTAAATATTAAGGAAATTAAGCCGCAGAGCGTTTGTTACTACACAGAAGCTTGAAAGGCTCATTGCCGCCGCTCCGAACATAGGGTTCAGCCGCCAACCGAATAATCCTATCCAGACACCTGCCGCCAACGGTATTCCTATTACATTGTAAATAAACGCCCAAAAGAGGTTTTCCTTGATATTAAGCAGCGTTCTGCGTGACAGCTTTATAGCTGCAGGAACATCGGAAAGCCTGCTTTTCATCAATACGATATCGGCAGCGTCAAGCGCAATATCCGAGCCTGCGCCTATTGCTATTCCTATATCCGCACGGGTAAGCGCAGGAGCGTCGTTTACTCCGTCGCCCACCATTATAACGTGAGAGCCGTCCGCTTTCAGCGACTTTACAACGTCCTCTTTACCATCGGGGCGAACACCTGCTATAACCTCGTCTACTCCGACTTTCTTTCCTACTGCTTCAGCGGTACGCTTGTTATCGCCCGTGAGCATAACCGTGCGTATTCCCATATTTTTCAGGCGGGAAATGGCGGCGGCGCTGTCATCTTTAATTTTATCAGCGGCGGCGATTATGCCGATAAGCTGCTTGTCACGACAGAAGAACAGCGGCGTTTTCCCCTCGTCCGAAAGTCTGTCGGCGGTGTTTCGCATATTGTCGGGAATATCACAGTATGTTTCACAAAGGCGAATATTTCCTGCTATACAGCGTTTTCCGCTGAGCGTTGCGGCTATGCCTGAACCTCGCAGTACTTCAAAGCTGTCGGGTTCTTCGGGGGTATAGCCTTGTTCTCCGGCATAGCGGACAACTGCCGCCGCCAAGGGGTGTTCGCTTCGTGTTTCGATAGAAAGAGCTGTTTTTAGAAGCTCTTCTTCGGTTATGCCGTTTGCGATTACATCTGTAACGATAGGTTCGCCGCTTGTGATTGTGCCTGTTTTATCGAGGAGTACTACGTCTGATTTGCCTGTGTTTTCGAGAGTGACAGCGGTTTTGAAGAGAATGCCGTTCTTTGCGCCAATGCCGCTGCCGACCATAATTGCAACGGGAGTAGCAAGACCCAATGCGCACGGACAGCTTATTACAAGCACGGTTATTCCACGTTCAAGAGCGTATCCCACTCCGTTACCAATCAGCAGCCACACTATAAACGTTATTATGGCAATGCTGATTACGGCAGGCACGAATATTCCCGATACTTTATCGGCGATTTTAGCAATGGGCGCTTTTGTTGCAGCGGCGTCGCTTACCGTTCTGATTATCTGAGAAAGGGAAGTATCCTCGCCCACTCGTGTGGCGCGACAGCGGATATATCCCGAACGGCTTATTGTAGCGGCAAAAACTTCATCGCCCGCTATTTTGTCGGCAGGAATGCTCTCTCCCGTGAGGGCGGATTCGTTTATTGCGGCTTCGCCTTCGACAATAATGCCGTCAGTGGGAATGCTTTCGCCCGAACGCACAGCGAAGATATCGCCGATTTTAACCTCGCTTATCGGCACGGTGACTTCTTCTCCGTCACGCAGGAGAACGGCTGTCTGGGGAGCGAGTTTTACAAGGCTTTTTAGTGCGTTGGTAGTCTTGCCCTTGGAGCGTGCTTCTAGCAGCTTTCCAAGTGTTATAAGCGTTAGAATAGTGCCTGCGCTCTCGAACCACAATTCGTGCATATACGACATTGCAAGCTCGCTGTTTCCTGCACTCTGAGCATCAGACATACGGAACAGCACATATACGCTGTAACAGAATGCCGCAGCCGAGCCTAATGCCACCAGCGTATCCATATTCGGCGCACGGTGGATTATTCCTTTAAAGCCGCTTACAAAGAACTTTTGGTTTATCACCATTATGATTGCCGCCAGCAGAAGCTGCATAAGTCCTGCCGCAACGCAGTCGTTGGCAAGGAATGGCGGCAGCGGAGCGTTCCACATCATCGCTCCCATTGAAATATACATCAATATGGCAAGAAAAGCAAGACTTGTAAACAATCTTGCTTTCATCTTCGGGGTTTCACGGTCGACAAGTTCGTCCTCGGACGGAGTGGACTTCTGAGCGGAATTGCCGTTTTTGAGGGAAGCGCCGTAGCCTGCTTTTTCAACAGCGGCGATCACAGCCGCAGAGTCTGCCGTACCGTCAACACCCATGGAATTAGTGAGCAGGCTCACCGAACAGGAGGTTACTCCCGATACGGCACAGACCGCCTTTTCCACACGAGCCGAGCAAGCCGCACAGCTCATACCTGTAACATTATATTGAGTCATTATTTTACCTCTATTTCATCAGCTTTGCAAGCGCGCTTACAAGCTCGTCTATCACATCGTCGTTTCCGTTTCTGATATTATTTGCAACGCAGGTGCGGATATGTTCGCCGAGCAGTTCTTTATTAAATGAATTGAGGGCGGCTGTTACAGCCGATACCTGTATTAAGATATCCGTGCAGTATGCGTTGTTTTCGACCATATTCTTAATGCCGCTTACCTGCCCCGATATTCGGTTAAGGCGGTTGATGAGCTTTTTCTGTTCCGATGGGTCACGCTCTTTTGTTTTGCACTGCATACAAGGCAGACGCTCTTCGTGGCAGTGTGGGCAGACGCTGTATTCTTGTTCCAACTCAATTTCTCCTTTATCATTGGTATAACTATATTATATACCCCTCTGGGGTATTTGTCAAGGGGGAATTACGGACTGTCGAAAATTAACTTTTTTGAAAAAAACGTGCGGACAAATGCTCCGGGTGAATAAGGAAGTATTTTAGAAAATGCGGTGTAACCTCGCAAAATGGGGTTACACCCTTTTTCTTTATGCCGATTTAGATATTGTTTGTTCTTGCAGTTTTTCAACCGTTCGTAACAATTCTTGTTCCGTTGGAATATCAAACAGTCCGATAGCGGTAAAATAGATATCTACTTTTACATTGTTGTGAGAATGCT
>CAZTRH010000014.1:33518-35886 GCA_964616605.1 uncultured Ruminococcus sp. | reverse complement strand
TGACGAAAAAATCTGACTGTGCAATACATACACAATCTTTGTGCGGTATTGCCTTAATCTGAATTGACGGAAGGAATTTTCCTCACCTGTGTTTTGTATTGACAAATCAGACAAAAAGTTGTATAATTAGTTAGATAAAACTAACTTAAATGAGTACTGCCTTAATTATTTAAAGGCTGCTTGAAAATTTCAAAAAATAAAAGCTGATTGAAAGGATGCTCCGTATGAAAAACATGGTATTCGGATATGAGCATATCATGATGCGTGCGGAATACCGCACCCCTGACCTGCACAGCCATCTTGCAGTACATTTTATTGCAGGACTTGATGGTAAGATCCACTGCGATGTGCAGAACGACAGATTTGATGCAGAAGCGGTATTTATAGCGTCAGATGCAGCACATACGGCATATGACGAAACAGGGGATATGCTGGTATTCCTGTTTGACGCAGCGGGAAGTATTGCCAAGGAGGTCGAAAGAAAATATCTATGCGGAAATACATACTGCTGCATTCCGACCGAAACAGTCCTTCAAATCCGCAAAATATGCTGTGAGAATACTCCTGATGATTGTGACAGGCTCATAACACGGCTGCTGGGGCTTGATACCTCAGAAAATCTGCCACATGACGAGCGTATAACCGAAGTACTGGAGTTTCTCCGTTCGCTGGACGAAATTCCCGAGGATATTACGGCACAGATTTGCAAAAGAGTATGCTTGTCCCCAAGCAGGCTGTCGCATTTGTTCACTGAAAACGTTGGAATATCGCTCCACCGTTATCTTGCAATGGACAAAATGCGGAAATTTTATATCCATTTTCAGAAATACGGCAACATAACGGAGGCTTCAATGCACGCAGGATTTGATTCCCCGTCGCACTTTGCAGCCACCTGCAAGAGAATGTTCGGCATTTCCTTTTCGGAATTTATAAAAAGCAGAAAATAACAGCAGGTAATTGAAAGTTTTTTCATCGAAAATATGATATCATAATTATAGCAAAATCAGGAGGATTTCACGATGAAAAAATATGATATCACACAGCCCGTAAGCCTGAAAAAAGGCGTTTACAACCTCAACAGCGAGAGCAATTTCAATTTTCAGCTGAACCGTGTAATCAATTGGGACGGCGGCAGGATTGAGGACGTTGCCCCCATTGCCGGAAAAATAAAGGTTAGTGCAGACTGGAAACGGGAGCTTATCGCCCTCGGCGACAAGGCAATGAGAGAGGAACGCACGGAAAACGCAATAGCCTACTACCGCATGAGCGAATTCTTTATGTATGACGGCGACCCCGACAAGAAAAAATACTATCTTAAAGCTACCGAACTTTTCTATCGGTATTACGCAGATTATTTCGATGGCGAAAATCCTGTTATAGAAAAATTCGAAGTGCCGTTTGAGGGGGTGAAACTTCCGGTGATGCATACCGTTCCAGAAACAGAAAGCAAAGGCGTAATACTTATACACGGCGGCAACGACAGCTATTTTGAAGAGTTCCTATTTACCATACTTTATCTTCGGGAAAAAGGCTTTGAAGTCTATATATTTGAAGGACCGGGACAGGGCGGTGTAATGCGTATTCAGGGCATGCGCTTCACCCACGAATGGGAGAAACCTGTGAAATCCGTGCTTGATTATTTCAGACTTGACGATGTGACAATAATCGGAATTTCTCTTGGAGGATATCTCGCGCCGAGGGCAGCCGCATTCGACAAGAGGATAAAAAGGGTGGTAGCATGGTCGGTATTCCCATGCTTTCAGGACGTTATCATGGGAACGGAGAAGCCGACTGTTCAGAGGTTGTTCCATATAATCATGGCACTTCACGCAAGACCGCTGATAAATATTGTGTTCGGCTCAAAGGCGAAGAAAGAGCCGTTGGTCGGCTGGGGGTTGAAGCACGGAATGTACGCTTATGAAGCAAAAGACGCCTACGACTACGCAAAAAAGCTGAAGCTTTACGATATTGCGCCAATAGCGGATAGAATAACGCAGGATATGCTGATAGTCGGTGCAAATCAGGACCATTTCATTGATTACCGCATGGTGGGACGTGAAATAAATATGCTTACAAACGTAAAAAGCCTGACGTTCCGACTTTTCACAGACAAGGAGGACGCACAAAATCATTGCAACGTCGGTAACGGAAAGTTGGTTCTTGACAGTATCTGCAACTGGATTGAAATGATAAACAGCGAAACCGTATAATATGATGAAGTATATTTATCTGCTCACAATGTAAAAATAGATTTTCGCAAATATAGTTCAAAAACTGCGATAAAAACGTTGTAAACGGAGCGACTGAAAAGGTCGCTCCGTTCCGTTTGCAGACAAACCTCATTTTTGTGTTTATTTATCAAAAAGGG
>CAZTRH010000014.1:0-33508 GCA_964616605.1 uncultured Ruminococcus sp. | reverse complement strand
TTGCGCCCCTGGAGGGGGCGCAAGGGGCGCAGGATCTTTATTACCTTGCTTGCGGTCACGATGGCTGCTGTTGTCACTAATCAGTAACTGAAATAAATCTGACATGAATTTTACAAAAGACAGGTTTTGAACTTTACATTTCCTCAGTATACTAATAACTGTGAAGCGAAATCACAACTAAATTACAAGGGAGTTTATGACAAATGAAAAAGATTGTTTCTGTTATGATGGCAGCAGCGGCTGCGGCAGTGTGCCTTACAGGCTGTTCGGGCAATGGCGGTATGGTATCCACAGACGGTTCAACATCTATGGAGAAGGTTATCGGTGCGCTTGGAGAAGCGTTTGAAGCAAGCAATTCCGATGTTACTTTTACCTATAACCCGACAGGCTCGGGCAGCGGCATTAAAGCTGTTCAGGAAGGACGCTGCGATATCGGTCTTTCCTCGCGCAGTCTTAAAGACGAGGAGAAAGCCTCAGGACTTACCGAAACGGTGCTTGCGTATGACGGAATTGCGATTATCGTAAATCCAGATAACACAGTATCCGCTCTCACTCTTTCCGAAATTTCAGACATCTATACAGGCAAAATCACCAACTGGAGCGAAGTGGGCGGCAACGACGGTGCAATCGTGCTTATCGGACGTGAAGCAGGCTCGGGTACTCGTGACGGTTTTGAATCTATCACCGACACGGAAGGTGCTTGTCAGTATCGCCAGGAACTTACTTCCACAGGCGATGTTATCACTACCGTAGCTTCTAATCCCAATGCAATAGGCTATGCTTCTCTGGCTTCCGTAAAGGACACTGTAAGAGCTATAGCAGTGGACGGTGTTCTTCCAAGTGAAGAAACAGTTAAAAACGGCAGTTATGCCGTGCAGCGTCCGTTCGTTCTTGTAACGAAATCCGATACCGCACTTTCTGAAACAGCACAGAAGTTCTTCGATTACGCAGTCGGAGGCGAAGCAAACGACATTATCACAGCGGCAGGCGTTGTTCCTGCAAACTGATCAATAGTCGGACGAGGTAATGAGAATGAAAAACAAGCAAAATCTGATGGAAACCGTAATCCACGGTGTTTTCCTGATGCTGGGACTGGTGACGGTGGGCTGCGTCCTGTTGATTACAGTTTATCTTATTGTATCGGGACTGCCTGCAATACGGGAAATCGGACTTGTGAATTTCCTGTTTGGCAAAGAATGGGCGTCTACGGCAGATGATCCGAAATTCGGTATTCTGCCGTTTATTCTGACAAGCGTTTACGGCACGGCAGGAGCAATTCTTATTGGCGTTCCGATCGGATTTTTTACGGCAGTTTATCTTGCAAAGCTGGCTCACCCGAAAGTAAAAGCCGTAATCAGCAATGCTGTAAATCTGCTTGCAGGTATACCTTCCGTAGTATACGGTCTGGTGGGTATGATGGTTCTGGTACCGCAAATCAGAAAGCTGTTCAATGTACCCGATGGTGCAAGCCTTCTGGCAGCCATTGTGGTTCTGGCAGTGATGATTTTGCCGTCAATTATCAAAGTATCCGTCACCGCACTGGAAGCCGTTCCGAAGGAATATGAGGACGCTTCGCTGGCTCTGGGGGCAACTTCGATAGAAACGTATTTCAAGGTTTCCGTTCCTGCGGCGAAAAGCGGAATTGCAACAGCGGTAGTTCTGGGAGTTGGACGTGCCATAGGTGAAGCTATGGCAGTTATGATGGTATCGGGAAATGCTCCCAATATGCCTTCGCTTTTGGAAAGCGTTCGTTTTCTGACTACGGCTGTTTCAAGCGAAATGTCATATTCAAGCGGCTTGCAGCGGCAGGCATTGTTTTCTATTGCGCTTGTGCTGTTTCTGTTTATTATGCTGATAAACGCCACTATGAACTTTTTCCTGAAAGGCAGAAAGGATAAATAAGATATGCTGAGTGAAAAATTACCTCGAAAACGCAGCACATATGTTACGGTAATGAAAGCCGCTATGTATATTGCAGCGGCTGTCACTGTCGGACTTACGCTGTTTCTGATATGCTATGTCCTGGCAAAAGGCGTTCCCCATATCACATGGGAGCTGCTTTCTACGAAACCCAGTTATCTTAAGGACCACATCGGCATTCTGCCGGATATACTGAACACATTGTATATAATAATTCTGACTTTGCTTATAGTGCTTCCGCTTGGAGCAGGTGCGGCAGTGTATCTGACTGAATACGCCTCAAACCGCAGACTGGTCGCTGTTATTGAATACGCTGCGGAAACGCTTTCGGGTATTCCTTCCATCATTTACGGATTGGTGGGAATGCTGTTTTTCTGCGAATTTTGCGGCTTGAAAACATCACTGCTGGCAGGCGGACTTACTCTTGTGATT
Source organism: uncultured Ruminococcus sp. (assembly GCA_964616605.1). Lineage (GTDB taxonomy): Bacteria > Bacillota > Clostridia > Oscillospirales > Ruminococcaceae > CAG-115. The sequence continues at coordinate 31,156 of CAZTRH010000014.1, read as the reverse complement.
ATGAATTTGCCTACTATAATGCGCACAACGCAGGAAAGTCTGAAAACTGTTCCGCAATCATACCGTGAAGGCGCATTTGGTCTTGGCGCAGGAAAATGGCGCTGTATCCGTACAGTGGTGCTGCCGGGGTGCGTTGATGGCATTGTCACGGGCTGCATTTTATCCGTGGGACGTATCATAGGCGAGTCGGCTGCGCTGCTGTTTACCGCAGGATTTGCTCACGCTCTGAACGGATTTTTTACAGGTCTTACAAGTTCAGGAGCGACACTTACGGTTGCTTTGTATGTATATGCAAAAGAACGAGGCGAATTTGGCGTGGCTTTTGCAATTGCAACTATTCTGATGGTGCTTACCGTTATTATCAACTTCTGTGCGTCCGCAGTGGGAAAAATATTCAAAAGGAGAAACAAAGTATGAATATAATGACAGCCAATAACCTTAATCTCTGGTACGGCAAGCATCATGCACTGCACAATATCAATATGGAAATTCCCGAAAAGAGCATTACCGCTCTTATCGGACCTTCCGGCTGCGGAAAATCAACTTTTCTGAAAACGCTCAATCGTATGAACGACCTTATCCCCGATGTTAAGATTACGGGAGAAGTGAACTACCGTAATGAAAATATTTATGCTTCGGGAGTGAATGCGAGCGTTTTGCGGCGGCAGGTGGGAATGGTATTCCAAAAGCCTAACCCGTTTCCGATGAGCATTTACGACAATATCGCTTATGGACCCCGTACTCACGGGATTACCGCAAGGGCAAAGCTTGATGAGATTGTGGAACAGTCATTGCGCAGCGCCAATCTCTGGGAGGAAACCAAAGACCGCTTGAAAAAGAGCGCCCTTGGAATGTCGGGCGGTCAGCAGCAGCGGCTTTGTATTGCGCGAGCATTGGCGGTACAGCCTGAGGTGCTGCTGATGGACGAGCCTACCTCCGCACTTGACCCCATTTCAACAGCGAAGATAGAAGAACTTGCAATTTCTCTGAAAAAAGAGTATACTATTGTTATAGTCACCCACAATATGCAGCAGGCAGTCCGCATTTCAGACAGAACCGCCTTTTTCCTGCTGGGGGAACTCATAGAATACGGCAATACGGAAACGCTGTTTTCGCAGCCTTCGGATCAGCGTACAGAGGATTATATCACGGGGAGGTTCGGATAATGAGAAGTCGGCTTGATGAACAACTGGAAACACTAAATCACGAAATGATCGAGATGGGCGCGCTGTGCGAGGAAGTTATTGCCATGGCGACTTCCGCTCTGACAAGCGGCAGTATTGAGCTTGCTGCACAAGTAAGACCACGGGATAAAGAAATCGACCGCAAGGAGCGTGAAATCGAAACTCTGTGTATGAGGCTGCTTCTTCAGCAGCAGCCGGTAGCCCGTGATTTGCGGCAGATTTCCGCTGCGCTGAAAATGATTACCGATATGGAGCGCATAGGCGATCAAGCGGAGGATATAGCGGAGATCATCACCTTTTTGCAGGGACGCTCCTCCGAACAGCATACCCACTTGAAGAATATGGCAGCGGCTGTTATCAAAATGGTAACGGACAGCGTAGACGCTTATGTGAAGAAGGATATTGTTTTAGCGCAGAGCGTTATCGAATATGACGATGTTGTAGATGAAGCGTTTTTGAAAGTGAAAAAACAGCTGATTGATATGATATCCGCAGACCCTATTGACGGGGAATACGCTCTTGATTTGCTGATGATTGCAAAATATCTGGAGCGTATCGGCGACCATACCACTAATCTTGCCGAATGGGTGATTTACGCTGTTACAGGCATTCACAAGAGCGAGGAGGAAAACGAATGATCTGGTGCGTGGAGGACGATGCGGCTATACGGGATATCGAGCTTTATGCTATGCAGTCCACAGGCTTTGAAGTCAGAGGTTTTGAAGACGGAGCTGCTTTCTGGGAGGCGCTTCAGACGGAGAAACCCGAACTTGTTGTACTGGACGTGATGCTTCCGGGTATGGACGGTGTGGAGCTGCTTCGAAAAATCCGTGCAGACTCACGATATGCCGATTTGCCCGTAATTATGGCAACGGCAAAAGGAGCGGAATATGATAAAATACAGAGCCTTGATATCGGCGCTGACGATTATGTGGTAAAGCCATTCGGCGTAATGGAGCTGATTTCCCGTATTAAGGCAGTACTCAGACGTTACAAAGCACCTGAAATACAAAAAATACTGAAATTCGGCGGTATTGCGCTCAATCCGGACGAGCATACAGTAAGTGTGGACGGAGAGCGCATTCAGCTCACCTATAAGGAATACGGGCTTTTGCAGCTGTTTCTTACACACCCCGGAACAGCGTTTACCCGCGATATGCTTTTCTCCGAAGTCTGGGGCGAGGATTACGTTGGCGAAACACGCACGCTTGATATGCACATACGCACCTTGCGGCAAAAATTGGGGGATTATGGCAAATATATCGAAACGGTACGGAATGTGGGTTATCGATTGGAGGCAAGACCTTGACAGGGAAAATCTTTCGTTCCATTATGTTGGTTGCAGGCGGTGTGCTGCTGGCGAGCCTGCTTATTATTATGGGGTGTTTGTATGACTACTTTGGCGGTATACAGAAAAAACAACTCTGGGTGGAACTGGATATGGCAGCCGCAGGAGTGGATAGTTCGGGTTTTGCATATTTTCAGTCGCTTAATCCCGAAAGCAGCCGTCTGACGTGGATTGCGCCTGACGGAAGCGTTCTCTACGACGCACAGGCAGACGAATGGAATATGGAAAATCACGCTGACCGTGCTGAGGTACAGGAAGCGATTGTATCGGGATATGGCAGCAGCGAACGCTATTCCGCTACCCTGCTTGAGAAAACCGTCTATTGTGCAAAGCGTCTGGAGGACGGGTCTGTTCTCAGAATTTCCATCAGTAATGCAAGTCTTGCAATGCTGGCGTTTGGAATGATACAGCCTGTCTGCGCGGTGCTGCTGGTGGCTCTGATTTTGTCTTTCTGGCTTGCAAGCCGCTTGTCAAAGCATATTGTTGAACCGCTGAACGCCATAGACCTTGACAACCCCACGGAAAATCAGACATATGATGAAATTGCACCGCTGCTGCGGCGTATCAGTCAGCAGAGCAGTCAGATAAACGCACAGCTAAGCCAACTGCAGCAAAAACAAGATGAATTTGAACAGATTACCGACAGTATGAAAGAAGGTCTGGTGCTGCTGAATAATAATGGTATTATTCTTAGCATCAACCCTACCGCCGTCAAGCTGTTTCACACAGGGAATTATGCAGTTGGGAAAGATTTTCTGACGATAGAGCGCAGCCGTGAAATAAGAGAAGCGATTACAGCGGCGACAGAAAGCGGACACAACGAACTTTCCGTAGAACGTGACGGTTGTATGTATCAGATCGACATAAGCCGTATTGAGTCCGAAGAACAGTACATCGGTGTTGTGCTGCTGATATTTGATGTAACGGAAAAGGTAGAGGCTGAACGCACACGTCGGGAATTTACAGCCAATGTATCACACGAGTTGAAAACGCCTTTGACGGCTATTCTCGGCAGCAGCGAACTGCTTCAGAGCGGTATGGTAAAGACGGAAGATATACCTCGGTTTGTGGGACATATCCACGAAGAAGCGGCAAGACTTCTGACGCTTGTAGAGGATATTATCCGACTTTCGCAGCTGGACGAGGGCGTAATGCTTACTATTGAAAGCGTGGAGCTTTCCTCGGTTGTCGCCGAAGCAGCACAGCAGCTTCAAGAAAAGGCAAACGCAAGCCGTGTAGAGCTGAAAGTTCAGACAGAAAACTGCTTGCTGCAAGGTGTGCCTCGCTTGTTTCATGAGATAGTCTATAACCTTACGGAGAATGCCATCAAATACAACAAACCTTACGGACGTGTAACGATAAGCGTAACAAAAGACGGCGTTCTGACGGTAGCGGATAACGGGATAGGAATTCCTGCCGAACATCAGTCCAGAGTTTTTGAGCGTTTTTATCGAGTGGACAAAAGTCACTCGAAAGCAATCGGCGGCACGGGTCTGGGACTATCCATAGTCAAGCACGCTTGTGCATATCTTGACGCAGCCGTTGAACTGGAGAGCGAAGAAGGCAAAGGAACTACCGTCAGAGTGCGTTTTAAAAAAAATGATGATTAATGGGGCGCTATTGTCTGATATTTTTAGTGGCGATAAGAACAACATAGTAATTACAGAAACGAGAAACAGATGAGCAAAGATATGAACAGCTGTGCGAAGGACTTGTTGAACACACCGAGCAGAAATGTTGCTACAAATTTCTCTGCATAATCGCCCACAACGAAATCAAAACATAGATTAAGCAAAAACAAGAGCGTTGCTTAAAAAATAAGCAACGCTCCAAACCCCAACAGGAAACGGCAGTATTGTCACCGCCTGTATTTCCGTTTAAATTATAGCACGTCTTGCCACGATTGTCAATGATAAAATACATTGTAGATATGAAATCAATCAAAAATGTGTCGTGGATTGATGCTCTTAGTATTACGGACGTGATGAAATCGAGTACCAACATGGTCTGCAAAAAATCCTTGCTTTTGGGTGAATACTAAAAAACCGCTGAACCCTGTGCGAAAAGGGTCCAGCGGCACGCTGGTCGGAGTGACAGGGTTCGAACCTGCGGCCTCAACTTCCCAAAAGTCGCGCGCTTCCAACTGCGCCACACCCCGAAATCAGTGAGCAGTTTCCCACTCACCATAACATTATACAACAAAAAAATATATTTGTCAAGAGTTTTTTGCAATATACGTTTAAAAGATTGCTGTATTACAATTCGTTGCGGTTTTCCAAAGCACGGGCAAGCGTCACATCATCAGCAAACTCCAGTACCGAACCTGCAGGCAGTCCGTAAGCAAGCCTTGTTACCTTTATTCCAAGCGGCTTTATCAGACGTCCTATATACATTGATGTTGCCTCGCCCTCAACAGTAGGGTTGGTTGCCATTATTACTTCTTCCACTCCGTCAAGCCGTGAAAGAAGCTCTTTAATTTTCAGCTGCTCTGTTGTTATACCGTCCATCGGCGACAGCAAACCATGAAGAACATGATATGTGCCGTTGAAGCTCCCTGCTCTCTCAAAGACCGACACATCACGGGGTGACTCCACCACACAGATAACACGTTTATCCCTGCTCTCGTCGGAACAGATTCTGCAGATTTCCTGTTCAGTGAAATTCTGACAACAGCTGCATAAGCGCACGCTCTCTCGTGCTTTCAGAATATTTTCCGAAAACTCGCGGACATCATCAATCGGTGCGTTAAGAATATGATATGCAAGCCGCTGAGCTGTCTTTATTCCTATCCCCGGCAGTTTTGCGAACTGCTCTGCCGCGAGCATAAGCGGAATTGAATTGTAATCAGCCATAATCCCATTCTCCCTTTACGAAATCTGTCTGTATACACCAAACGAAAAATTATTGGTTGAAATACGTTCCACATCGTATTTCTCCGACAAATCTTTCATCATAACTGCGCCGTTATAATCAGCGTCCATCATGCATAAATCAGTTATTTTCCGAACGCCTGTTTTCCGAAGTTCACGGGGCAGTATTTCCGACAGTCCCCTGCCTGTCCCAGACGCTACGACTACCGCTTCATTGCGTCTGATTATTATCTGCGCAGAGCTGTGTTTGTTTCCGACAATCACAATATCGCTTTTCACATTCTGCATAAACAGCGCCAACGACAGCGAAAGCACCATCATAGCCGCAGTGCAGGCAGCTGAACATTCAAAAAATCCCAACGGTGCCATAACGCACATAAACACATTAATCGCTATAACTATACAAGCCACCGAAGCCCACTGATAATTCATCGGAAGCCATACAACATCTGAGCTGCCGAACAACTCAATAATTAAACATATCAGTTTCATCAAAACGCCGAGCGGAACTGCAGCAAATCCAAATCCGGTCGCCCCCAGAAGAAGCACAAGCATCATTCCTATACCTATCAGCGGCATGAGAATTACTGTTGTAAACGCACCGGTCAAAGAAACACCGCCAAACGCCATTACCGTGAGCGGTGCCGTACAAATTACCGCACAAATCGAAATCAGCAATGGTTTTATAAGCCGTAATGTTATCGGAATTTTATTGGTTTCGTGAGTTCTTTTGTAATTATCTTCCAACTTTTCAGATGCTGTAACTCCTACCACTCCAGTACCAAGAACGCCAAGTACCGACATACCAAAGCCAATATCCAGCACCGCAGCAGGCGAAGCCATACATATTATGATCACCGCAAGGCACAATGTGTTTAAAATCTGCGTCTGACGCAAAAAGAAACCCTGCAGTCCATATATCCCAAACATCACTGCCGCACGAAGCAGGGAATTTGAAAATCCAAAAAACAACACAGCCACAGGAGCAAACAGCAATGACACCATTGCTTTTAATTTCGGGTTTCTTGACGGTATAAGGCTTAGAATAATAGCTGCAAAAACTGAAAAATGTGAACCAGAAACCGCCGTATAATGAAAAGCTCCGCCAACGCAAAGAGCCTCCGAAAGATATTCGGGCAGCAGTTCGTCCATTCCAAACATCAACGACAGTGCCAATGCTCCCGTATCGCCGGGAATATACTCCGCTACAATCTCTGCAAGATACTCACGGACTTTTCCGAGAAATTGCAGATGTTTGTATTTCTCCAAAACCTCGCCTGTGCTGATAACTTCAGCCTCACCCGAAAGCAGTATTCCGTTCGCCAGATTATACAGTTCCCATTCCTTATCACTCTCACGAAAATCAATCCGTGCAAAAACTATCTGCCCTTCTTGCGTAAAACTGTCAAGAAAAAGTCTTGCTTTTGTTTTCACACCGTCAATTTCCAAATCGGCAATAATGTGCTGTGAACCATAAGCAGTTCCCACTACTTCATCAACGACAAACTCTGTTTCAATCGCAGTACCCGTATACTTGAGAACGGGCGCTGCGCTTAATCTTACGAAACAAAGCATGACTATGCTGCCTGCAAGAAATCCTGCCGCATTCAAAGCGGCTTTTTTCTTCAGAATTGCAAGGCAAATAAATGCGGCGGCTGAGCAGGCGATAACAACCGCACTTACCATACCGCCGCAAAAATAAGTTATGAGCATTCCGACTACCATAGTTGGTGCAAACCTCACGAACGGCAGTCCGAAAACAACTCTTATCTCCTTATCTGTCAAGGCTCAATCAGAACAGACCGGGAAGCGACATACCGCCTGTTACCTTTTCCATCTCAGAAGTGCTGTAATCTTCAATATCCTGAAGAATTTCGTTTACACCGCTGATAATTAAATCCTGAAGCATTTCAATATCCTCAGGGTCAACGACCTCAGGCTTCAGAGTAACGGACTTCAGCTTCTTGTCGCCTGTCATCACAAGCTCCATAGCTCCGCCGCCTACCTGCTTTGTAAACTCCTTCTCCTCAAGCTCAGCCTGAACACGGGTCATATCCTCCTGCATCTTCTGAGCCTTGCGCACCATCTGATTCATATTGGACGCACCCTGAGTCTGATATTCCTTTGGAAGTCTTGATTTCATAATAATTTACCCTTTCGTTTTTAGCTTAATCTTTTATTGTAACAGCAACGCCAAGTTTCCGTGCTTTTTCCATAAACTCGTCAACAGGCGAAGTTGTGCCATCATCATCAAAGCTGCTGTTTCCTTGCTCTATACGAATATGGAACTTCATAGCGAACAGGTTGTTCAGCTTCTGCTCAACTCTTATCAGCTCATCGCCGACAACATTATTATTTAACATTGAGTTGGAAGATGTTATTATTACTGTGTTTTCAGAACACCTTACAGTAGAGTCTTTCAGCATTCCGCCAAGCATAAAGTCCGTTGACGCAATACTTGCAATTTTTGCCTGCCACTGCTCTGACGTTATCGGTGAAAACGATTTAAGTTCGGGTTCTGCATCGCCTGCCGCAGTACTTATCGGGTAATCATCTCCCGACAGCTCGTCCGAATAATGCTCGCTTGGTATCAGCGGAACAACCATTGGCGGTTCAGCAGCAAAAGGCGGCTCATAAACAGGCTCCGGAGGTATAGGCGGAAACGGTTCTGGCGGAGGTATTTCCGACTGCACAGGCTCATCGTCCCACGGCGGCGGTTCAGGAATGCTGACGCTGTGAGATACAGCATCGCTCTCGTATGACGATTTAACGTCATTCACAGTCGTTTTGTTCTCATTTTTTTCATCATCGCTGTTTGCGATGAATGCGTTTGGAACAACAGCGTTGTCAGCAGCAGGAACAACCGCAGGCGAAGCAGCTGTTTTTCCATAATCAGCCGCAAAACCGCCCTGTCCCCTATCTGCCGCAGCAGGAACCGGACTCTCGTTAAATCTTACAACAGGCAAACCGCTGCCTCTTGCACACATTTTAACCAGACACATCTCCGCAAGAGTTTTTCGCTGCTTGGTTCTGCCTATATTATCTGCGCATTCGCACAACAGCGTAATGCAGTCCAGCACCTCGTCCATAGAGTACAATCCCGACAGCTGAAAAAGTCTTTCCCTCTCATCGGGCATGGCAAACAACAAATCGCTCTCCGATGGGGCAGTCTTACACACCATAATATCACGGTAATGCTCAATCAGATTATTGATGATAAGCGAAATATCCTTTGCTCCCTTATGCAGCTCGCCCAGCAGCCGCAAACACCCTGCTGTATTTCTTGCGGATATCATCTCCGAAAACTCAAACAAATGGCGATTATCAGCAATTCCTGCACAATCACGAACTATTTTCACCGTTATATGCTCTTCTGACGAAGCACAGCGATCCAACACCGACAGTGCATCTCTCATTCCGCCGTCAGACAGTCGTGAAATTAACTCAGCGGCGTCACGCTCAAGGGTAAGTCCCTCTTTTTCTGCAACAGACATAAGTCTTTCGGCACTGTCGCCAATATCCACTCTGCGAAATTCAAACCTCTGACATCTTGAAGAAATCGTAGCAGGCACTTTGTGAAGTTCCGTTGTCGCAAGAATGAACTTGACGTGTGGCGGCGGTTCTTCAAGCGTTTTCAGCAGCGCATTGAATGCCTCCGTGGTCAGCATATGCACTTCATCTATGATATACACACGATATTTACAAGTAACAGGTGTGTAAACCACTTCCTCACGCAGACGGCGCACGTCATCAACGCCGCGGTTTGACGCAGCGTCCATTTCCACAACATCGGGAGTCGTTCCCTCAAGGATCTCAAGGCAGCGTTCGCACTTCATACACGGACTGCCGTTTTCAGGGTGCTCACAGTTTACAGCCATTGAAAAAATCTTGGCGCAAGTGGTTTTTCCCGTTCCCCTTGAACCCGTAAACAAATAAGCATGACCTGCGGAATTGTTTATAATCTGATTTTTCAGGGTAGTGGTGATATGCTCCTGCGAAATTACATCGTCAAATGTTCTTGGACGATATTTTCTGTAAAGTGCAAGATACATTTTCCCAATCCCCCTTTTTAATAATTCAAGCGCCCTCGATTATGAAGACAGGCTTGCTGATGCACACGATGAAATCCGCTTAGTGCTGCTCGATTCCTCGCCTGACACGGTTCACGGCACATCATTGCCCAGGGCCTGCCTCCATAACCCAAAACGCTTGTAACAATAGTATAACATATCCCCGACCAAAAATCAAGGGGAATTTTAAATTTAATAATTTTTTTCGATTATTTCTTTCTTTGAACATATATTCTCACAAAAGGGACTTGTTTTCTGCAAGTCCCTTTATGAAATCAAATTGTTCCGAAACCGCTGATTTCCACGCCCAGCCAGAAACGCTTTTTTCTGAACTGCGGCGGTACTTTGTCAAGAGCATTACTCTCGCTTTCGCCAAGCGAAACAAACGTTATAATATTTGTTACAAACAGTTCTGAAATCCGTTCGGGCAGCTTTTCAACATATTTTCTTCCACCGAACTCGCCCAGAAGATTTTCCGAATAGAAATGCGACATCTTTCCGATAACATAGCCATTATGAACAATTTCGTATACATCACCGTTCACACGCAGAAAAACTTCATCGCCGCATTTCACGTTCTGCGAAATATAAGCCTGCCGCTGAACGGCGTCGCCCATATTGCCTTCAACAAATGAATAATAATCCAGATCCTCGCTGTCACCCGTGCCAAATCCAACGCACTTTGACTGTTCCTTGTAAGCGTCACGAATGGTGCGTATCCAACGGTTATTTGAATTCTTTCTGAAAGTCAGCTTTACCGAATGCCTTAAAACTTCCATCTCGCTTTTCGGACGTGTTTCTGCAAGGTAGAACAACCGTTCTTCCTGTCCGTCTTTCGGCTGAGTCCCCGAAAAATCATATCCCAGCAAATAAACTTTATCAAACTCTCTGCCCTTTGCCCGCTTTACCGTAGAAATCGTAAGCATCTCGTCGCGGGCATTCAGCACAACAGCAGGCAGCTCACCGCCACAGCATATCTTTTCCGCAAGAGTAGTGCATTCCAGGCAGTCAGAACTCTGTTGTTTATCCGAGTAATTCACAATTGCGCTGAAAAACGCCTCCGCCTTATTTTCGTCGCCGCCGCAGCGCATAACAAAACGCTTCACGAACATATCATGACTGATGGTATCCTCATTCCAGTCCCAGAGAATATCCGCAAGATAGCGACCAAGCGATGTTCCCACAACATTTTCACGAACAAGCGTATGACGAACCTTGTTTTTGTTGAGAAGCCAGCTGATATACTCTGCGTCACCGTTTTTCATACAAAGAATAGCGGTTTCACCTTTAAGAGCTATAACCTCAAAATCCGTATCAACCAACGTCTGCGGCAGCTGTGCAAGCTGCTTCTTACATATGTCGGAAATATTTGCGCCCTTGTCGTCCAGAACCTGACTGCGCAGCAGTTCCGTCATCTTATCAAGATTTTCCGATTGGCGCTTATTTCCAAGCAAATTGTATTTCTTTGCTCCGTTCGGGTAAAGCTCACGCAAAGAACGATAAAATTCAGCAACGCTCATAACCTCGCCGCCGTTCTCGTCCGGGTCAAATATCGCCTGATACTTATCCTCAAGCAGCAGACAGCCGCACTTCAGCGAACGCAGAATGTCAAGAACAATCTGAGCGTGTTCGTCCTCCAGTTCGTGTATCTCATCTATAATGCAATAGTCAAATTCAACAAAATCATTCTTGTCAAATTTTTCCTTAAACATAACTGCACGTTCTTTATATGACATTTCACGCAGCTTAGCAACAGGCACGCCCTTATCGGCAAGGTATTTCATAATAAGAAAGTCCAGCGTTCCAAGGGCAGTCTTTGAGGCATTATCAGACAATTCACCCGACTGAATTTTCTGCTCTATCCGAGTCTTGATTTCAGTCGCTGTATTGTCTGTGCAGCACAACATAAGAACATTACGATCTTCGGATTTATCCAGAACAAATTTAAGCCGTTCCACAGCAGTATATGTCTTGCCCGCACCGGCTGCACCGTTCAGAATTATCACGTCTGATAAAGGTGCACCTATGACCCTTGCCACTGCGTCATCTGCGGTTATCTCAAAATACTCGTTCTTATCTTTCATAAGTTCCGCAGCAATCTTCAAATCCGGAGTAAACGGAACTTCCTCACTGTCGGACGAAGCCTGTTCTCCTTCGGGATTTGCAAATATATTACCGATATCCATTCCAAGACGTGAAAGTTCGGCGAAAATGTCATCTTCGCCTTTTCCGTTTTCATCATATGAAACGTCCGATTTTCCGCATTTATCAGAATGCGGACAATCTTCCACGGTACAGCGGCACTCAAGTACAACCTGACCGTCCCTGCGCACAAGTCCGTGAGTCATTTCACCCGTTGCGCAATGCTCGCACGGCTTGATTACCAACAGCTGCCACTGCGCCTCGCTGATATTCAAGTCAATATCCTTTTCCACGGCACGATCAGTAATAGTGCGAAGTGCTGCTGCGTCCATAATCTGTACAACGAAATCATCGTCCTTTTCGGGAATATCCTTGCTCTGCGAATAGGTTGCAGGATTTCGTATATAAATATTGCTTTTGAAATCAATATTAGACCTGCTCATAATTTATCCCTCAGACTTGTTAGTCAAATCGTAATAAAAAGTCAGTCCGTTTACCTTAAAAACAGTGTCTTTTGATTGGTCGGGAACACTGCTGTTATGTACAGTGAAAACTGCCACCTGCGTATCGTCAATCTTTGCAGAAACTTCCAGTCGCTCGACAAGAAATCCCTTTGTCAGAACATCAATTCGCTTATATATATTCCGTCCGCTGCCGTTAGCGACAATAATATGTGCTTCGTGAGCGTCCTCCACCAGTGAGAAAGAGCAAACCGCACTCTGCGAACCTACCCCGTCATCGTCTTTATGAAGCAGCGGATAAACGCTGTCGTCAGACATCAATATTCCAACGTCCTCGGAAAGCTTGAATTTTCCCTCAGCAAACAATGCGCTTGCAGCGCCAATCGCAGATACAAACTGAAGCTTTTCGGGAAGTACTATTCTGCTCTCTCCGAACAAATTCAGCATTGCGTCCGCATACGGGCGCAGATAGCTTGAACCGCCCGCAATAACCACAGCGTCAATATCGGCAACGCTTACTCCTGCACGTTCGAGAGCAGTGTTGATAGACGCTAATACCCTATCCTTTATAATAGGCTTTATCATCTCGGTGAACATTTCGTTCGTGATGAAAACAGTCTTTGTGCCATAGCTGCCGTAATCGCGGATAGTGAGCGGATACTCTTCTCCGTCCTCCGAAAGCTGAATTTTTGCACGTTCTGCGGCAGACAGCATTTTGTCACGCTCCGCAGACGGCATTTCGTCAAATTCGCACAATTTTGATTTGTCTTCCACTTTATCGCCAAGCAGAGCATGAACACGCTTCGCAAGTGCCAGATCTATGTCGTCGCCGCCGATTTTTTCACCATATACAGAGGATTCGCAAATGCGGTTTCTCTCCGTTTCAATAATGCTTATATCCAGAGTTCCGCCGCCCCAGTCCACGACCATAACACGGCTCTTGCCCTTTAGTTTATCACGCACTGCCATATAAGCCGCCGTACTCTCGGATACCATACCGCGAACCTTGATATCTGCTTTTTCAGCAGCATTAACGAGATCCTGCCGTGCTTCGGGTGAGAAGTCCACAGGAAATGAAAAAGCAGCTTCCTTTATGTCAATATTGAATTTTTTCTGTATCACACGCTTCAGACACTTGAAGTATTCAGATGTAAGCTGAGTCGGAGAGATCTCCTTTCCATTTACAGAAATGCAATCGTTTGTGCCGAGCAGCGATTTGAACGAAGAAACCAACCTGCACGACTCCTCCAACTGATCGCGGCTCTTGCGTACCTTATTACCGAAAAAGAGTTTGTTTTCATTGGATATTGCAAGCAGCGAGGCAAACGGAAATTCGCCGTCCTCCCCGAGAATGGCAACCTTTTCGCCATGTTCGTCACGCATAACGCTGACAATAGATGTATTTGAAGTACCGAAATCAATGCTGATAAGACTGCCTGTTTTCATCGAATAACCACCTTACATCATAAACCTTTATTCAAAAGAAAAACCATATCTCTTGAGTATCTTAAAAATTCTGAGAAGACTCGCCATATTCGCTGCGAAATTATCCTCGTTGAAGGAATGATCGCACCGCTTGAACTCGTCATATTCCTCTTTAAGCGCCTCTGAAACGCTGTTTTTGAGTGTTTCCACAGCGGTGCTTTCTTTAATAGCGTCCATTCTGAAGGACTGCTCCAGACGTGCGTTCAGATCATCAATCTCTGCCTGAGCGCTCACTAATCTGCGGTGAAGTTCAGACACTTCAAGCAGGCTGGTATCGCCGCCCTGTGCCTCGTTTGCAAACACAGCAACAACATCACAGCCATCGAACTTACTTAGCTGCGAAAACATCTCACGCATAGCCACACTGTGAAAAACCTTGCGGTAATCACGCAGCATAACCGCAAGAAATCCGTTTTTTTCAACGGCGTTTGCGCTTGTGCCATTGTGAATGACAAACACCGCAAAATGCGCTGCTGTTTCAGCAGAAAAGCCGTTTTCCAGAAGCGCTCTGCAAAAAGCAAATTCACACGAAAAACGTGATTTTCCGCGGAATTTCCACGAAAGCGCAATCTGAGCCGCTTCCTCTTCCGTAAGTCCGCTGTTCTTCATAAAATAAAGACACACGGAATAATGAAACTTCGCAAGATATTCCGCTGCAAACGCAGTATTACGCTTCGCACAGAACTCATCAATCAGATGTGCCGCTCCCGTTTCGGCAGCTTTTCTGCTCCTGCCCGACTTTGCCGCCAGTTCGTTAAGTTCTTCCAAAGAAATAGCCATATATTAACCCTGCTGTTTGCGGCTCTCGCAGTACTTGCGCAGAGCGTCTGTAATCAAGCGTGCCTTATCTTCGGGAATAGCAGTTTCAGACCACAGACCGTTGCTGAGCTGAACCGGCTTTTTCATATCAGCCTTTGCAGAAACTTCGTCATATGTAAAGATAGTGTTCATATTGGGTGCAGCATTGCACACAGCCATTGCAAACGGATACTTCTCTATGAGTTCCTCAACGGCGTCAGCGAATGAATAAGGCTTTGCGGAGTCCTGTACAGGTGTTTCAGCCTTTACAGCAGGAGCTTCAGCCTTTACAGGCTCGGATTTTTCAGCAGAAGGCTTTTCCTCCGCAGATGCAGCAGGAGCAGCAACCGAATCAGCTTCCTTTACAGAGCCTGCGAACTTCTTGAATTCAGCGAACTTGCCGCGAAGAACCTCAACTCTTGAAATAGCTTCCTTAGAAGCCGAAAGGATTTCCTGCGCCTTATTCCAGTCGTCCATATCAATTGCGCTATGGGCAATCTGGCGCTGTGACGCAAGTTCTGCGTCAAGACAACGCTCCATAAAAGCAATACCTGCCTGTAATGACAATTTTTCTTCTGACATATTAAATACACTCCTCATCGGTAAAATTGATACCCAGAATAATTATAACACACTATGCGGCAAATTGCAATAAACATTTTACCTTTTGGGGAATTTAATATAAATCAACACTTCTTTTTTGTTGATTTTTCACAACAGGCTTGACATTTCATGTAACTTTACAGCAATCAAACGATTAGTTGCCGTTGCAAACCCCATATATTGTTTTGACAGCCGTAATATTGTAAAGCCAAGAAAACCGCCCGTTCTTTCTGAGAACGGGCGGCGAATTTATCTTAATAGCTGCCGGAAATCAAAGAGAATAATCGCCCTTGAACACATCAAATGTTGCAAAATAATCATCGGGAGTTTCAGCGCGACGTATAAGCTTTACCGAACCGTCCTCACGCAGCAGCAGTTCCGCACTCCTGAGTTTTCCGTTATAGTTGTAACCCATTGAGAAGCCGTGTGCGCCCGTATCGTGAATATAGATATAATCGCCCATATCGATCTTCGGGAGATTTCTGTCCTTTGCGAACTTGTCGCAGTTCTCGCACAGTCCGCCTACTACATCGTAAACGCGGTCATGAGGTGCATTCTCCTTGCCGAGTACAGTGATGTGATGATAAGAGCCGTATACCGCAGGGCGCATAAGGTTTGCCGCACAAGCGTCCACACCGATATACTCCTTGTAGATGTGCTTTTCACGGATAGCAGTCGTCACAAGTGCACCGTACGGCGCAAGCATAAAGCGTCCGCTTTCGGTATAAAGCGCAACATCGCCCATTCCCGCAGGCACAAGCACCTCATCATAAGCCTGTTTTACTTTTCTTCCGATTTCAAGGATATCGTTCTGCTTGTCGGCAGGAGTATAGTCAATTCCAACTCCGCCCGACAGATTGATAAAGCTTAATTGTACGCCTGTCTTTTCCTTGATTTCAACGGCAGTCTTGAACATAATTCTCGCAAGCGTGGGGTAATAGTCGTTCGTTACCGTATTAGAAGCCAGAAATGCGTGCATACCGAACTTCTTTGCGCCCTTTTCCTTTAGAATGCGATAACCCTCGATAATCTGGTCGTGAGTAAAGCCGTACTTAGCGTCCTTGGGAGTATCCATAACATTCGGAGAACCGTCTGTTCTGAACTCACCGCCGGGATTATAACGGCAGCTTATAGTTTCGGGGATACCCGTCAGCTTGTCGAGAATGTCAATGTGCGTAAAATCATCAAGATTGATAATGGCACCCAGCTCGTAAGCCTTTTTGAAATCTGCATCGGGAGTTTCGTTTGACGAGAACATAATATCGTGCTGTTTTGCACCGACATTATCCGAGAGCAGAAGCTCCGTGTAGCTTGAGCAGTCAAAACCGCAGCCCTCCTGCTGAAGAATTGTCATAATAAAGGGGTTGGGAGTAGCCTTTACAGCAAAGTACTCACGAAATCCCTTGTTCCACGAGAAAGCCTCCTTAAAGCGTCTTGCATTCTCACGGATACCCTTTTCATCGTAAATATGAAAAGGAGTGGGGAAAGTCTTTGTAATCTCTTCAATTTTTTCTTTCGTAACAAAAGGTGTTTTCATCTCTAAAGTATCCTTTCTTTTTTATTGCACGGGAAAAGCCTAACAAGCAGCCGACTATCACACGCCCATATACTTGTTAAGGAACTCGACCGACATCTCAATCCAGCGGTGAACATTGGGTCTTAAATAGCTTTCGTTTACACCCGAAGCCTTATCAGCGCAGGAAATACCGTGCGGTCCCTCGTCAAAGATATGCAGTTCCATAGGAATTTTATTGGAAACGCACGCCTTAGCCATAACCAGTGAGTTGTGAGCCGAAACAGAAGCGTCATTCGCAGTACACCATATAAACACGGGAGGAGTTCTCGGAGTTACACGGTTTTCAAGCGACAATCTCGACAAGTCGGAACGCGATGCGTCCTCGCCCAGCAGCACATTAAAGCTGCCCTCATGCGGAGAAGTAACGCCGCTGATAACAGGATAGCACAGCACAGCCGCATTTGGGCGAAGATCGTCCGCTCCGCAGCCAATCGTTCTTACAATAGAAGCGTCATTCCACATCGTAGCAAGACAGCCTGCAAGATGTCCGCCTGCGGAAAAACCGACAACAGCGATTTTATCCGGTGCAATGCAGAATTCCTCTGCTCTCATACGGATTTTGTAGAATGTGTAAGCAGCGTCCACAAGCGGTGTAGGGAACTTTGCATTTACTGTGTATGTAACAACAAAAGCCGCATATCCTGCCGCAAGATACTGAAATGCAACAGGCTCTGCCTCGCGCTCGGAGATGTGATCATATCCTCCGCCTGGGAAAATCACAACTGACGGGCGGCGTTCGCTGTAAGCAAGTCCTGTGATTTTGTCGGGAAGATACGCTTTCACAAACGCAGTTTTTTCCGAATTTATTGAAAAAGTCTTTACGGTCATAACAAACCCTCCACTTTAAAATATACTATTTTTAGTATAGCATTTTTTCCCGAATAAATCAAGGGGTTTATGACAAGCAGATGAATTTTTTTTAAAAATATTGACACTCATTGCATTTTCTGTTATAATAAGAAGTGATTGTTGTTTGTTGCATATGCGACAGACAGCATTTAGCAAAAACAGCAAACAAAAGAGGTATAAATTGTGTTCAACAAATTAAAAAATATATGGAAAAAAGCCGCAGCAGCTTCTATGGCAGCGGTTTTTTCCGTGAGTATGCTTAATGTTCAGCCGTATGCGGAAACTGATGGCAATACAGCAGTCGAAAACATCTTTTCCCTTTCGCTCAGCGGCAGTTCATACAGCGAATATATAAAGCAGTATGCCGACGCTTCACGAACGGTAGTTTCTGTTTATGCGGATACTCAGTCCTATTCCACGACACTCGGCGCACAATGCGAACTGTTGTCGGATTATGAAGGTATGCCGAATGTGCTGCACTGGCAAAACAGCGGTGCAGTAACATTTCCGATAGAAGTTTCAGCAACGGGATTGTACGATCTCGAACTCATCTACCGCACGCCTGCGTCTGACGCAACGCAGCTTTCTCTCGGTGTACTTGTGGATTACGAACTGCCGTTTGATGAAGCGGCAAAAATTCCGCTCGACCGATATTGGCAGAACAAAACAGGCAATATCCAATATGACGCTTCCCACAAAAACCAGATCCGTCCCACACAAGTTCTCTGTGATGACTGGGTAACATATACGCTGATTAACAAAAGCAGTTTTTCTGCCGAAGTGTTTTCGTTCTATCTCACAGAGGGAGAACACACAGTTACACTCCAGAACGCTTCCGCTGAGTTGTATATCGGACGCATAAACTTTACCAACACATCAAAGCCGAAAGCTTATTCCGAAGTGCGTCCGTCTGACGAAAAAATTCAGAACACTCCTGCTTTGAGCAACGGCGAAGCTATCCTTGTTGAGGCGGAAGTTCCGGCTTATACAAATTCGTCTGCGCTTCAGGCAACAAGAGAGCCGTCTGAATATCTCGCAAGTCCTTCACACCCCACGGGACTGCGCTTCAACACTATCGGCGGCACATCGGACAGCGACAGCAACGCTTGGGATACGCCATCGCAAAAAGCGGTTTATGAAGTGACAGTACCATCTGACGGATATTATACATTCAATCTGCGCTGCCGCAGAAATTCGGAAAACGGCTTTGCGTCCTATCGAAAAATAACTGTAAACGGAGCTGTTCCCTGCCGTGAGTTTACAAATATCCGCATTGACAATTCCGCTTTCTGGCAGACAGTGAATATATCTGACAACAGCGGAAATCCAATCTATGTTTATCTGAAAAAAGGCTCAAACACAATAGCTATTGAAGCTGTAACAGGCGACTGCGAAACAGTGGCGCAGTCCGCAGAGCAAATTGTGACCGACCTTTACAGAACAATCGCTTCGGGAACTGTGACAATTGAAAATGTGCGGAATGCAGTTGACGCACTAAACGCTCTGAATGACAACATATTCGGCACTTACGGCACTAAGGTGTCTGAAATCAGCGAACTTTCTTTAAAACTATCAGCCGCTGTTAAAACCGCTCATAAGCGCTCGACAGACATTGCGGAAATCCTTGACGCTCAGGACTCGCAAGTGCAGAACAGCATTACACAGCTTATATGCGCACTCAGAAATCTTCATTCTCAACCGCTGGAACTCGACTATTTTGAGGTGAAAACCGTTCACGAAGAGTTCCGCAGCACCAACGTAAACATATTCAAAGCGATCGTATTTGCGTTCCGCGCTTTTATCGGCTCATTCTTCAACAATTTGCAGACGGACAGAAATTCAGTCGAAGTGTGGGTATGCCTTGACCGCAAGCAAACGGAAATAGTAAATCGTATTGTCGAAAAACAGTATAACTCTGCCCATGACATAAAAATCAGCATAAAATCCGACAACGGCACCCTCGGCAGCGCAGTTGCCGCAGGCAAGGGGCCCGACGCTGCGCTTTACGCAGACGCTGACCTTATATGCAGCCTGTGGGAACGCGGAGCTACCGTAAACATTCACGAAACGCAGGATTTCACCGAAGTATACGGACGCTTTCCGGAGGGATTATCGGGAATGTATTCCCACGATGGGGAAGTTCACGCTGTACCGCTGACAAACAGCTTCCCTATGATGTTCTGCAGAACAGATATTCTTAATGAACTGGGCATTGCCGTTCCCGAAACATGGGACGACTTCGCCAAAGCTCTTGAAATACTTTCTGAAAACGGCTATGACACGGCTATCGTGTCATCTCAGAACAACGATGGCGGCTTTAATGACGGCGACATTTTCCTGTCAATGATTACTCAGACTGAAGAAAAAACGCTTGACAGCGAAAGTGCGGCAGCAGCGTTTGAAAAGTGGGCGCAGCTGTGCGGCAATTACGATTTCTGCGATGACGATCAATTCGCTTCATTCCGCATTGGAAAATCTCCTGTTGTGATTGCGGACTTTATGACATTCTCGGCAAGACTTTCCAATGAGGCTTATGAGCTTAACGGACGCTGGAGTCCCGAACATATTCCGGGTACCTACCGCACCACAGACGGACTTAGAAATCTCGACTGTTCTGTCAATACCACATCTCTGGGAGCGGTTATTCTTAACAAATGTGAGAACACAAGCGCAGCATGGGAGTTTATATCGTGGTTTTCATCGGACGAAGTTCAGGAGCAGATTATGAACGCATTCGGCGCAGAGCTTTATTCTCCCGCAAACCTTAATGTATCCTCTCACCGCTCGTGGACCGAACTTGAATACCGTGAAATAATAACGCAGCGTAACAGCACGCTTGAGCTTCATAACATTTCCGCTTCAAACGATGTTGTAAACGCAGTTTATTCAGCGTTGGAGCGTACTTTGCGGGGTGAAAATGCCCGTGACGCTTATCTTGATGAAATTACTCATCATAACCTTGTCAGCGCCAATCATTCTGACTCTCGGGAGGGATAAAAATTGCAAATCAGGCATAACACCAAACAAGCAATTTCAAACACCACAATGAAAAAAAGCGCAGAAATCTCAGAAGAAATCAGACGCAATCATTCTGCATACGGATTGTTAGCGCCGTTCCTTGTTCTGTTTTTGTTATTTTTTGTAATTCCGATAATTTCGGCAGTACCGCTTGCATTCACAGATTTCTGTATGCCGGGAACGCCGGAATTTTCGGGACTTGAAAACTTCAGATTTCTTTTCGTAGAAAACGACCAATTTATCGCAGCACTTAAAAACTCGATGTTTTCGCTGCTGATAACGGGAATTGGCGGATTTGTGCTTGCGGCAGTGACGGCAGCTTTTGTAAGCCAATTGAAAAAGCCGCTGAAAACGCTGTTTGCAACTGCATTTTCGCTTCCTGCTTTCACATATGGAGCGTTTGCCGTGTTTGCACTGTTCACAGGCAAAGACGCTTCATCGCCGCTCAACAGCTTTCTGCTGTCGGTTGGACTTACTTTCAATGCGGTTGACGTACTGAACGCCCCTGTTTTCTCATTGATACTAACACAATTGCTTAAACTGTGGAACAGCTTCGGAATAGCGTTTCTGTCTTTGCTGTGCGGATTTGAGAAAAAAGACAGCACACTTTACGACGCAGCAAGAATAGAGGGCGTAACAAGCAGAGTGCAGGAATTTTTCCTGATAACAGTGCCGTCTGCAACTGCAAACATTGCTTTTGCGGCAGCGGTTCAGATAGCGGCAGCTTTTTCACCTGTCGGCGTCTATACCACAAATTCAGTCAATATGACTATTACCGACTATATGCTGCAGCTTGGAACACAGGATTACCGCATAGGTACAGCCAGTGCAGTAATCCTCCTCATAGCCGCTGCAACATTTATTTTGTATTTCATAACACACAGACTTGTCAGTCTGTGCCGAGGATAACGGGGGTGAGCGTTTGAGCAAGAAAAGCAAAAGTCGTGCTGTAAAGAACAAGCAGACCGCCGCGCGCTGCACCAACACTCCGCCGATAGCAAAATCCGTTTCGGACGGTGTTGATATCCAATCCAATCCCGAAAACATTATCACTATCGAACTTCCCGACATTCCCGACAAAACCGCAAATTCTGCTGCGAAGTCCTCCGCTGTTCAGAAAAAACGGAACAACACTCGCACCGAAAAAAAATCTGGGAAAAACAATGATGTTTCCAAAAGCACTCCACCCATCGCAGCAGAGTCTGCGGACAACAAGGAAAACCCTTCTTCACAGCCGCTCGCTTCAGACAACAATGATAATAATACTGCGACATCTGAAAAAACGGATAATGCAGCAGCCGCCCCCAAAGCAGCCGACAGCTCAGAATACAAAAAAGCTGTCGGACGCAAATTCAATCTATCCAACATTACATCGGTTATCCGTAACCTTATAAAAAAGACGGGCGGCATAATATCTTCGCTTAGGAAATCATCTGAAAAAACACAGCTAACTCCCGAACAGCTTGCCGCATACAAGAAACGCAAATCCACAAGACTCAAAAAGACTGCCGACATCATTACAATATGCGTTCTTACTATCGCAGCACTGTTTATGATTTTGCCGATTTTCTTCACTGTTGTGCAGGCGTTCAAGCCGATGAAAGTATTCAGCAGCATTCCGCAGAGTTTTTTCCCAAAGAGCTTCTCCGTTCAGACATTCGGCGCACTGTTCAATTCCACGGGCGATACGGGAATATCTGTGCTGAGATTTATGTTCAACACGCTGCTTATTACAGTGGCAGTTGTTGTACTGCGCATTGCGGTAAATACTGCGGCAGCATATGCGCTTGCTGTGATTAAAGCTCCGATGCTTAAAACTGTCAACGCTATGGTAAATCTTTCGCTTGCGGCAACCCCTGCACTGGCTTACGTTATGAATTATGTGTTTCTCGCCAGAACCGGAATTGCTGATACGGTATTTGCGCTTATACTCCCGTATATTGCGTCGCCGTTGTGCGTTGTACTGCTGCGTGAAACCATCAGGCGCATTCCCGAAGAAACCATACTTGCGGCTCGTCTTGACGGCTGCTCGCATACAGCCGTACTAAGAAAAATCGTAATGCCGCAGATAAAGCCTGCAATTACCGCAGTTTCAATACTGACGATATGGGAGATGGGAAGAATATCGGGCGGAGCGGCAATATTCTCCGAAAAGCTCGATACGCTGAGCGGCTTTATGGAAACGCTCTATAACAGGTCTGCCGTAGGAGAGATATATGCTCTCGCAACACTTATGCTTATACCTGTTGTCGTGTTGTTTGCAATATTCAGAAAAAGTCTTTTGCAGACTATGACAGCAGCAGTTATCAAGAAAGAGATGTAACAAATGAGATTTGTCGAAATTTTTTCGGACGGTGCGTGCAGCGGAAATCCCGGACCCGGCGGTTTTGGCGTAATACTGCGCTGTGACGGCTACGAAAAGGAACTCAGCGGAGCCGACCCACATACCACAAACAACCGTATGGAGCTGTTGGGGGTAATCACCGCTCTTGAAGCGCTGAAGTATCCTTGCGAAGTCCGCATAACTACCGACAGCAAATACGTCATTGACGGTATCACCAAGGGCTGGGCGAAAGGCTGGAAAAAACGAGGCTGGAAAAAGAGCGACGGCAACCCTGCCCTTAATCCCGACCTCTGGGACAGGCTGCTTTCGCTTCTTGAAATCCACAAAGCGGAGTTCGTCTGGATAAAAGGTCACGCAGGACACCCCGAAAACGAACGCTGCGACGCTCTTGCGGTAGCGGCACGGGAAAACATCGCAAAATAAACTTCCGCACCATTTCAGCCAACAAGATATCAATTTTAAAAAAATTGCCTGTGCATTCAAACCGCACAGGCAAAATAATAGGCAGCAGCCGCTCAGAGCAGCCATTGCAATAAAATGGAAGGCATAATCAATATCGCACAGTCGAAGTATTGAAAGCGTCAATAGCCATATGAACAATATCGCCCGACTTTTCTTCGGCTCTGTCATTGAACACAATGCGGATATAGGTGCCGTTTATTTCAAACATAGCCACAGTATCGCCATTGTCATTGCAGGTTTCAAGCCACTCTGTCCTCAGATCAACACTGTATCCCATTGCCGCATTTTTATTGGAGAGATCTGTTGCGAAATCCTCGTTGGAAAACTCCACTGTAACAAATGCGTCATCAGCAGTATATCGAACATAATCCGTCTGATTTACAGTGAGGGTGTAACCGCTTAATTTAAAAGCGTCTATATCAGGGGCATTTTCCGAAATTTTTGTCATAATGTCAAGAGTAAGTTCTCCATACCCATCAGCCACACCGCATTTTGAACCATATAATCTGTAGTCATATGCAATCTGCTCTTCGTAATAGGTAATACGATAGTCTTTTTCACCCCTGTCGGCTAACTGGTATAAAGTATGGTGTTTATAATCACAGGCGATTATTCTTGAATCAATTATCCCCGAACCAAAACACACTTCGGATACAATTTCACGCCGACCGTCGCCGTTGAGGTCGGCAAGATAAACCGATTTTATCGGCATTCCTGCGTACAGCCTGCCGCCGTTTGCATAAACCGCATTATCCTCAGCTGAAAACGTAAAACTGTCATTTGGAAATTCGCCCATAGTGAAATCCAGCTTTTCAACATTGCTGTTTTCGCTCCAATCGTAAAGCTTTTCGGACGGGAGGTCTGTCTGCACACAATATTCGGCGTCTACAACATAAATATCCGGAGCTATTTCTCTTTTTGCTTGATCAGGAGAATAATCTGCCGGAGCAGAGTTATAACACATCTGACTTGAACTTCCCAATTCGTCCTCCGAATAGTATGCGCCGTCCGTATTTCGTATACGAGCCACAACAGAAGCCGTACCGATTACAAAAGCCAGAGAGCAGGCGGTAATTCCTGAAGCGGTTACTGCCGAACGGATTTTTCGCTGCTTTGCAAGTCTGATATTACGTTGTTCAAGAATATATTTTGTGCGTTCATCATAGGTTTTCATATTCAAATCCCTCTTTCTCAAGCTCTTTTCTGAGAGCAGGTTTTGCACGGTACAGCAATGACTCAACGGAACGGACAGATCTTCTCATAACCTCCGAAACGGCACTTGCCGACAGGTTTTCAAAGTATGTAAGCCACAGCGCCTGCGAATATTCGGGCTTCAGCCGCAAAACCGCGCGCCGCAGCGTTTCGTTCTGCTCGCTGACTATATAAGCAAGCTCCGGGTTATCGCCGCCTGCTATATCGGGGATATCTTCCAGAGGCACTTCACATCGGCGGCTGTGTTTTCTGAGATAGTCCAGCGCAGTGTTTCTGCCTATCGAATAGAGAAACGTTCTGAACGATGATTTCCGCTTGAACTGCGGCTTTTTTGTGACCAGCTTTATAAAAGCTTCATTGCACAATTCCTCAGCCGTATTCAGATCACGGACATAGCTGAAAATATAAAGAACAAGTCCGTCCGAATACTCTCGCACAAGCTCGCCCACTGCGCTGTCATCTCCGTTGAGATAGCGTGTATATGCGTCAATTTCCATTATTTGTATCAACCCCTTGCATTCGCTGCTGAAATCCATACGAATGTTTTTAAATCCAAAGCCGCTGAACAAATAACAGCGTATTATTATATTAATATGAATGCTGCTTTGGAAATAATCTTATAAAAAGCGCTTTTCAGAACAGCTTATTGGGATTCATTCTGCCGTTCTGATTATTAGACGAACTATAAAACCCGAAATACTCACGATTTTTTTACCGAAAGGAAAAAATTTTTATGGAACCGAAAACAAACTATCAGAGAAAACTTGAAGAACTTATAAAAAATCTTGACCGCACGCCGCGTCTGCTGCTGCATTCCTGCTGTGCGCCGTGTTCAAGCTACTGCCTTGAATATCTTGCGCAATATTTCTTGATAACGGTTCTTTATTACAATCCAAACATATCGCCTGCCGAAGAATTTTTCAAGCGTGCCGAGGAGCAAAGGCGGCTTATTGGGTCGATGCCTGTGAAAAATCCCGTTTCACTGGTAGTGGACGAGTACGACCCACACGTTTTCTTTGATATGGCAAAGGGACTTGAAAATATCCCTGAGGGCGGCGAACGCTGTTTCAAGTGCTATCGTCTGCGGCTGTCCCGTGCAGCGGAATATGCCACCGCAAACGGATTTGACTACTTCTGCACCACGCTTACAATAAGTCCTCTTAAAAACGCAGCCAAAATAAACGAAATCGGTCAGGCACTTGAAGCGGAAATCAACCTATCCGCCGCTGAAAACAATCAGCCGACCGTAAAGTTCTTACCGTCCGACTTCAAGAAAAAAGGCGGCTATCTGCGTTCAATTGAGCTGTCAAAGGAATATGAGCTTTATCGCCAGAACTACTGCGGCTGTATATTCTCAAAACCCAAAGAGCAGCCGCAGCAGGCTCAACAGACTCAACAGGCTCAACAGGCTCAACAGGCTCAACAGGCTCAACAGGCTCAGCCATCAACAGATGACAAATAAAAGGGGAACATAACCCGCTCCCCTTCCGTTATTAACTATTCAACACACTGCCGAAGCAACAGCAGCTTTATCAGAACAAATCAGTGCTGTTCTCCTCGGTGGTTTCAGCAGGCTTTTCGGGCAGCTTTGTACCGCACTTCGGGCAGAAACAGTTTTCGTCTTTGGTCTTTAAGCCGCAATTCGGGCAAGTAACCTGGTTTTTCAGTTCGTCAATCTGACGGCATACATCGTCAAGCTGTGCATAGCACTCGTCAACAGCAGCAACAGCTTCTTCAAAAGCAGCGTTATCCTGTTCGCCCGACTTCTTCATCTGATAAATCATCTCACCCAGCTTTTCAAACTTAGTTCTTACATCGCTGTTGATCTGCGACTCCTTAATCCTGAGTTTGGAAAGCTTTACAGCCTCGTCCGTCTTTTTGCCTGCGGTAGAAACCACATTTTTGCCTGTGTTGAAAACGTCTTCAAGAAATCCCATTGTGAAAACCCCTTTCGTAAAAGTAAGAGAAAAATCTCATACAACAAGACCCACAGCCGCACACTATGCGTCGGACTGTTTGTTTTCGGCATTCGGAATCGCCCGAATACCATTGTGTTTTTATTATATCACACTCATTTTTAAAATTCAAGAGATTTGAAAAAAATAATGTGAATTTCTATAATGAAACCATTCCGAATATGCCGCAATACATTGTCAAATTAGCCAAAACAGCAATCGTACCATGACGGTTTTATGGTAAAAACAAAGAATTTTCCCGATATATAGCTTGTATTTCCCGACAAAATAATATTTTTCTGCTCTTGCTTTTATCTTCCGCTGCATTTTAAAGATTGATTGACGGATAACTAATTCATGTGTTATGCGTGATAACAAAGCCGTTTTCTAAATTTGCAGCACATAATAAAGCAATAGAAGTTTTAAGGTTCAAAAAGCAGAGGACGTTTTTAAAAAAATAGTTTAATCATAAATATTACAATCTTGTCATAATTCTTGACTTTTTCGGAAAATTGATGTATAGTTAATGTTATAGTCATAAAAAAATAAAGTATGCAGCTGAATATTGAATTTTCCGACAGCTGCTTGTATGATAATTCTCGGAGGAACAAATGCAAATTGAAACTTCACTGTGTATGGGCTGCATGAGCGAAAAGGATTATGAAGGGCCGTGCAAAGCGTGCGGCACAAGTGAAAGCGACCCCTGCTTTCCGTCATATCTTGTACCCAAAACCTATCTCAACGAACGATATATCGTAGGAAAACTCCAGTCCTATAACGGAGAAGCCGCTCTTTATATCGGTTACGACACCGTAACTTCCTCTAAAGTTACAATCAAGGAGTTTATGCCCGATACCCTGTGCAGCCGCAGAAAAGGCGAAACGGAAATCACTGTAAACCCCAACGAATCACCGCTGTATAAAACGTATATGTCCGAATTTGCCGACCTCAACCGCTCGCTTATGCGGCTGCGCGGAATGGCACATATTCAGGCTGTGCTTGATGTATTCTACGAAAACAGCACCTGCTATGCGGTATTTGAATATATCAACGGAATTACCCTTAAAACGTTTATGATGAACTCTCCGAACGGTCTTATGTGGGAACAGGTCAAGGAGCTTTTTCCGCCTATTCTTACAACACTCTCACTTGTACATGCCGCAGGAATAATTCATCGCGGCATTTCTCCTCAGACCATCTACGTCACCGATAAGATGGAACTTAAACTGGGCGGATTTGCTATTTCAGCCGCCAGAACAACAGGCACAGAAATCGCCTGCGAAGTGTTCAGCGGCTATGCTGCGCCCGAACAGTACAACAACGAGCCTAACGGCACATGGACGGACGTTTATGGAATATCGGCAGTTTTATACAAGGTGCTTACGGGAGCAAATCCCACGGAAGCGATTGCAAGAACACAGGGCAGCCTTGCCGAGCCTATGGTGCTGAACAGAAATGTTCCGCAGAATGTTTCAAAGGCGGTTATGGCAGGAATGCGCCTTCCCGTGGAAAACAGAATACGCACCATTACCGATCTTGTTGATAAGCTGTTCACACCTCCGAAGTATATTCAGAACGGTTCAAGTAATAATCCGGGTGCAAAAACTACGTCACCCCGTCAGGAAAAAATACAGCGCAAAAAGAAAAAAGAGCAGGTAAAGCTGCTTGCCGTTCTCATAATATCGGGACTTATACTGATTGCGTTTGCAATTGCGTTTTCGCTTACACTTTCGGGAGCGTGCGCTTCGGACCCAAGCGATATAGAAAGCAATCTGCATTCAAGTATAAGCTCGCTGTCGTCTGTCCCATCAAGCTCCGACAAACAGAGCGAAACGTCCTCTACTGTTTCAAGCGAGCCTGCACCGATAGTGGATACAACGCTTGTCCCAGACTTTGTGAACGACATCTGGCGCTATGACAATGCGGTTTCCACATATCAGGGACTGCTTACTCTCTCTCCGACATACGAATACAACGATGCATATATCTCAGGACTTATTTTTGAACAGTCCGTAGATCCAGGAACAGAAGTTCCGCTTGGCACTGAGATTAAGGTTAAGGTAAGCAAAGGCTCAAGCGTTGTTCCGCTTCCGCAGTATCTCATGAAAGAACAATCGGGATACATTGATGAACTTACTAAGCTCAATATCAAATACTCCGTTAAGGAAGAAGAAAGCTATGAAGTTATGGAGGGCAATATCGTAAGATGCACCAGAGAGGACGGAACGGAAATAATCCCCGATCAACCTGTTGACGTTGAACACGGCGAAACGATAATCGTGTATGTCGCTGTCACACCAAGCGAGCCTGAACCCGACAGTTCAGATATATCCGACAGCACTGCCGTGTCAACAAGCTCTGATGTAACGTCAAGTAATGACGCATCAGACGCAATCCGCATTGAATAAGCCTTTTTCGGAGGAATTTATGGAACTCAGTGAAATACGCAAGCAGATAGACGGCATAGACAAGGAATTATTATCCTTGTTCCTCAGCCGTATGCAGCTTACAACGGAAGTTGCAAAATATAAAGCAGCCAATAATATGGTTATCTTCCAGAGCGACAGAGAACGTGCCATTATCGAGAAGGTGCGTTCAAACGCTCCCGAAGAACTTAAAAACTCGGCAGAGTTTCTTTTCACCAACATAATGGATATTTCTAAGGTCGGTCAGATAAACGCCATTACCCCCGATATGAAAATCGACTTTTCTGAAATGCCTGTTGCCCGTCCGTCTGTTGCTGTACAAGGAATTGAGGGCGCATACGGTCACGCTGCCGCAAAGCAGCTTTTTGAAAACGGAAGCATCAGTTTCTACGCAGCTTTCCACGAAGTATGGGAAGCTGTGGAAAACGGCGATGTGGATTACGGCATTCTCCCAATCGAAAACAGTACTGCAGGCGAAGTGACTGCTAACATGGAATTGCTGGAGCGCCATAACGTGTTCATCTGCAATACCACTACCGTAGAATGCGCACACGTCCTTGCCGCAAAACAAGGCGTGTCCGAAAGCGATATCAACATAATTTTCGGTCACGAGCAGGCGATAAGACAGTGCGGAGATTACCTTTCATCACGCAGTGGACTTACAGTTATCCCGTACAGCAACAATGCCGTTGCCGCAAAGATGGTTTCCGAAAATGAAAGCAATGCTCTCGGCTGCATTTGCTCCGAAGAATGTGCAGTACTGCACGGACTTAACATAGTTCACCGCAGCATTGCCACCGACCCCAGCAACTGCACACGTTTCATCTGCATTTCCAGAAAACCGGAGGTGTATGAGAGCGCAAAAACCGTCGCCGTTTCTTTGTCAATTCCGAATATTTCGGGCGCATTATACAGACTGTTGACGAAATTCTCGGTAAACGGGATTTCAATGTCGAAAATTCAGTCAAAACCGCTGCCTACAGAAGTTAAAAAGCACTTCCCCGACGATTATATGTTCTACATAGAATTTGACGGCAATCTCAAAAACTCAACCGTTTTAAAGCTGCTGAACAACTTTGAAAGCGAGCTTAATTACTTCAAACTTCACGGCAACTTCTGAGGAGAATATAATGTTTTCTGTAATAATCGCCGCCGCAGGAGCGTCACAGCGTATGTGCGGCATAAGCAAGCAGCTTGAAAAGATAGGTGACACGCCTGTTTTCGTTATGAGCGCATTGAAATTCAACTGCATTGACGAGGTGGGCGAGATAATCATCACTGCGCCCGAAGCCGAAACCGCACGTTACGAAAAGCTTGCCCGTAACTATGACGTAACTAAACTTACGGCAGTCGTTGCAGGCGGTGAAACACGCTGCCAATCGGTGAAAAACGCTCTGAACGCTGTTTCCGAAAAAGCGGATTTTGTCGCAATCCATGACGGCGCACGTCCGCTGATTGATGTGGAAGATATCAGACGTGTGCTTGCAGACGCAGTGAAGTACGGCGCATCAATTGCCGCAGCTCCTGCTGTTGATACTATCAAACAGGCAGGTTCAAACGGGTTTATAGAAAAAACAATTCCACGTTCGGGATTATTTTACGCACAGACGCCGCAGGCTTTCAGAAAAAAAATGCTGCTTGACTGTTTCGGGAAACTTGGGCTGCAGGCAGAAAATCTCACAGACGACAGCAGCCTTGCCGAGCTGTGCGGAGAGTTTGTCAAAATCACCGAAGTCACTTCCTCAAACTTCAAAATCACTCGTCCCGACGACCTTACAGCAGCACGGGCAATCTTTGAAAACAGAAAGGTTGTGAAGAAGTTATGAGAATAGGCTTCGGATACGATGTTCACAAGCTTGTCGCAGGCAGACGGCTGGTACTGTGCGGCAGGGAAATTCCCTGTGAAATGGGACTGCTCGGTCATTCTGACGCAGATGTTGCGGTACACGCAGTGATGGACGCTATACTTGGCGCATTGGCACTCGGCGACATCGGACGCCTGTTCCCCGACAGCGACCCGAAATACAATGGTGCCGACAGTATGCTGCTGCTTGCGGAAGTTATCCGCAGAATGGACGGCTTTTCTCTGGGAAACCTTGATGTTACGATAATAGCGGAACGTCCGAAACTTGCTCCTTATATCGCCGATATGAGAGAAAACCTTGCAAAAGCGTTCGGGTGCGATGTCAGCCGCATTTCCGTTAAAGCGACTACCGAAGAAGGTCTGGGACTTTCAGGAAAAGGAATAGGCGCAAACGCTGTCGTACTGCTTGAAAAAATATAATAATTTGCCGCAGAAGTGCGGCTGACAAAGACTCCCCATTCAACCAGACGGTGAAATGGGGAGTCTTTA
>CAZTRH010000013.1:0-37371 GCA_964616605.1 uncultured Ruminococcus sp. | reverse complement strand
TAATATTATTATGGGGTATTACTGCTAATAATTAGTAATATGCTGATTTTAAGAATAAGAAAGGAATTTTTATATTTATGAGAAGAACTAAGATTGTTTGTACTATGGGTCCTTCAACAGAGTCTGACGACGTACTGCGTGAGCTTATGCTCAATGGCATGAACGTTGCAAGACAGAATTTCTCGCACGGAACTCACGAGGGACATAAAGTAACTCATGACCGTGTTGTACGTCTTGCAAAGGAACTGGGAATGCCCATTGCAACGCTGCTTGATACAAAGGGTCCGGAGGTTCGTCTGAAGCAATTTAAGGATAATAAGAAGGTTGAAATTAAAACCGGAGATACTTTCGTGCTTACAACTGCTGAAGTTGTAGGCGACAACACCCGTGTTTCAATTACCTACAAAAATCTTCCCGATGATATCGAAGTGGGAACAAGAATACTGATTGACGATGGTAATGTTTCTGTTCGCTGTGCTGATATCAAGCGTAATCCTGACGGCACTGCCGATATCGTCTGCACTGTTCTTAACGGAGGCGTGCTTTCTAATAACAAGGGCGTGAACATTCCCGGAGTAAAGCTTTCTATGCCGTACCTCAGCGAAGTTGATGTTTCTGACATCAGATTTGGCTGCCGTGAGGGATTTGATTTTATCGCAGCGTCATTTGTTACCTGTGCAGATGATGTGCTGGATATCAGAAAAATCCTTGCAGAGGAGAACCGCTCCGATATCCGCATCATTGCAAAGATTGAAAACGAAGAAGGCGTAAACAACATTGATGAAATTCTCCGCGTCGCAGACGGTATAATGGTTGCTCGCGGCGATATGGGTGTTGAAATTCCTTTTGAGGAAATCCCCCGCCTTCAGAAAATGCTTATCAAGAAGGGCTTCAGCGCAAGCAAGCAGGTTATCACAGCTACACAGATGTTGGAGAGTATGATACATAATCCTCGTCCGACTCGTGCCGAAACTACTGATGTTGCTAACGCAATTTACGATGGCACAAGTGCGATTATGCTGTCAGGTGAAACCGCTGCAGGCGAACACCCCATCGAAGCTGTAAAGACAATGGCGCTTATCGCTGAAACAACTGAAAACGCTATTGATTATAAAAAGCGTTTCCACAAGCAGGACTCTTTTGAAGGCGCAAACGTTTCCGCTGCGATTTCTCATGCAACAGTAAGCGCAGCTATGGAGCTTGGTGCGTCCTCTATCGTTACCGTTACAAAGTCGGGAACTACCGCACGCATGATTTCACGTTATCGCCCCGAATGTCCGATTATCTCTTGCACAACAAGCGAGGTTATTTATCGTCAGATGGCTCTCTCGTGGGGTGTAATTCCGCTTATGTGCGAGGAAATGAACACCAATACGGACGATCTCATTCACCGTGCAGTAGAAAACGCTGTTGAAGCAGGACTGCTCAAGAACGGTGACCTTGCTGTTATTACCGCAGGCGTGCCGCTTGGCGTATCGGGTACAACCAACCTTATGAAGGTTCATATTGTCGGCGATGTTCTTGTATCTGGAACAGGCTACAACGGCACAACCGCTACTTCAACCGTTTGCGTTGCAAAGAATGCCGAGGAAGCTGCAGAGCATTTCACAGCAGGACAAATTCTTGTTATGCCGAAAACAACAAACGAAGTACTTCCGCTGCTGAAGTCTGCGGCAGGCATTATTACCGAGGAGGGTGGAGCAGACTGCCACGCTGCTATTGTTGGTATGACGCTTGATATTCCTGTAATTGTTGGCGCTGCCAATGCAACTACTGTACTCAAGAGCGGAATTGCAGTTACAATGGACGCAGAAAAGGGACTGGTAATGGCAGGACGTCAGAACATCTGATTTTCAGACCGTCAATAAGCCGCCGTCTACTTCGTTAATGGAACTAAAAACCCGAATGCGTAATTCACGCATTCGGGTTTGTTTTTAATTAAACATCAAGCTTTTGAATATCACGCTCTGCATTGGTAACAACTGAAAACAGTGCGGCACTCTGCTTCGGATATTCTTTTTCTATTCGTGCAGCAGTTATCGGCTGTTCATCATGAGTTACACTGTTTGCAGCAGCACGAGCCTTTACTTCTTCAATCGAAAGCTTTGCCATACACATTCCGGAAACATTTTCGAGCGGCACGGCAAATGTGTTTTCATCGTTCTTTCCGCCTGCGGAATAAACCATTCTGTATGAGCGGTATACCGCCGTAAGAAGATATGAACCTACGGCTTTTGCAAGCTTCTGGTTTTTCGTTTTCATCAGCAGCGAGAATATTATTTCAAGCGAATTTGTTATAAGTTTTTTTCTGAGTACTGTCACAGCACCGCTTGGCGCACCATCATAGCTTTCGGATACAGTGCTTTCGGGAAGCTCCTCCTGTGTTATCACCGTGCCTGTGCGTGAGCTTGTCCGTCCGAGTATGTAATCCACCGATACACCATAGAAATCAGCTGCGTGAACCAGAAAATCCAGTCCGCATTCGCGTTTTCCGTTTTCATAATGCGACAGCAGAGCCTGCGCAATTCCCAACTGTTCGGCAGCTTCTTTTTGCCTTAATCCACGCTCTTTGCGCAGCAATTTCATAACTCTTGGAAAGTCTTTGTTCATATTTGCCCCTTTACCAACTATTGCAATTTTGTCGTTTTATCATATTTTTTGGTATAATGCCGTACTGTATATTATACATTAAATATTCCTGCTTGTAAAGCGGCATTATCAACAAATTTTCAACAGTCCTCTTGTTGAAAATATCCATATCATCGTTAAGCAAAACTCTTTGCTGCACATATAACGCTGAATTATCAAGAAAAATCGTCAGCGATATTGTATTCGGAAATAATGTTTT
Organism: uncultured Ruminococcus sp.; assembly: GCA_964616605.1. Lineage (GTDB taxonomy): Bacteria > Bacillota > Clostridia > Oscillospirales > Ruminococcaceae > CAG-115. The sequence goes on along the minus strand of CAZTRH010000013.1, from coordinate 34,523 downwards.
CTCTGTTGCGCCAGTCCTCTTTAACCTTTACAAACAGCGTAAGCGCAACTTTCGTTCCAAGAAGATCTTCCATATCCTTCCGTGCAAGAGTGCCGATTTCTTTAAGACGCTCGCCGCCTTTTCCGATAATCATTCCCTTGTGAGTATCCTTTTCGCAGATGATCACCGCACCGATATCTATTATCTCGGCGCTGCCCTTGCTGCGTGATTTGAATGATTCGATATCGACCGCAGTGCCATGGGGAATTTCCTGATCCATTTTCCACAAAATCTTCTCACGGATAATTTCCGCACAAAGAAAACGCTCTGTTCTGTCGGTTGCGATATCGTCGGGGAAAATGTGTTCTCCTTCTTGTGCGAATTGCGAAAGCGCAGGAAGAATTTTATCCGTGTTTTCGCGAGTTTTCACGCTTATAGGAATAATTTCCTTAAAATCGTATAATTCGCTGTACTGCGATATCATCGGCAGCAGCTTGCTCTTGTCGTGGATAAGATCCACTTTATTAAGCAGCAGTATTACATCTGTTCCGTTTTGTTCAAACGAACGGACAAGCTCCTTTTCTGCATCGGAAACCTTTTTTGTAACGTCAACGATCAGAATTGCCACGTCCACATCGTCCATTGACGTGCGTATTGATTTGCGCATATGCTCGCCCAAGCGGTTTTTCGCTTTAAGAATACCGGGTGTGTCGATGAACACATACTGTATTTCACCAAGTGTAAGCACACCGTTTATACGGTTGCGGGTAGTCTGCGGCTTTGCGCTTACTATTGAAATCTTTTCGCCGACAAGCAGGTTTGTAAGAGAGGATTTTCCTGCGTTCGGTCTGCCTGTAATGGCGGTGAATACGTTCTTTTCCATTTCAAACTCCTTACCCTTTAAACACGGTTTTTATCCAGATTACTTTTTCTTTTACCGCTGTTACCTCCACTATGCACCGTGGAAGCATAAGCTCGCCCAAAAGAATAATAAATCTGCTGTTCTTATAGTATCCCAAAGGCAGCTGACGGATTTTTCCGCGATTTATCTTTCTGATTTCATCATCAGAAAGTGAAGTTACGCAATAGCTGTCATCACTCGGTTTTTTTTCTTTAATAAACTTATTCCAAAAACCAGAAATCTTTTTGTTGATATAAGCGTCATACATATCGGGACGTTTGCGCTTTGTGACTTCAAGCGACTTTGCAAACTGCCAGTCGGAAACTGCACTGTGCGCTCCCGAAAGCAATATTTCAGGCACAGCACGGTTTTTCCAGACTTCGGGACGTGTGTACTGCGGATATTCCAGCAGTCCGCTGAAATGCGACTCAATTGAATATGCGTCCTCGTTAGGGAGAACACCCTTCTGAAGCCGAGCTACTGCGTCCGTCAGTATTAGCGCAGGCAGTTCGCCGCCCGTCAGCACATAATCGCCCACAGATATTTCCTCTGCGTCCAGTTCTTCGATAACACGCTCGTCAATTCCCTCGTAATGACCGCATATTATCACAATTCCGTCCTCTTTGGCAAGTTCGGTAACTTTCCTTTGAGTAAGCACTTTCCCTTGCGGCGACATATAAACCACACGAGGCGCTTTTCTTCCGTTTTTGAGATGTTCGGTTATAACCGACTGTACGCAGTCATAAATCGGCTGAGCCTGCATCACCATTCCCGTTCCGCCGCCGTATGGTTTGTCATCGACATTGCGGTGGCGATCTTCGGTAAACTCTCGTATATTGTGCGTATGAAGCTCAATAAAGCCATTCTTTATACCTCGTCCCAGAATGCTTGTATTAAGTACAGCGTCGCACATATCGGGGAACAGGGTTGCTATATCAATTCTCATTGTCATCGTCTGTATCAAACAATCCTTCCAGCGGACGGATTATCATTTTTCCGTTTTCGATATCTGTTTCAAGGACGATTTCGGGAATGCACGGGAACATCAGTTCTGTGCCGTTCTCCTTGCGGATTGAATATACGTCTGTTGCGCCATTCTGATAAACGTCGGTGATTTTTCCGTAACATATGCCGCTGTCTGCGTCAAATACGGTAAGTCCGATTATATCCTGAATAAAATATGTCCCTTCTTCAAGTTCAATATCGTCCCTGTCAACATAAAGTGTTTTTCCGATAAGCGGCTGTGCGGCTTCGGGGGAGTCAATTCCGTCTATCTTCATTATCACAACATTCTTGTGCGCATACGCACGGGAAATGTCAATGCTTTTGTTTCCCGATTTGTCAAGATATAATCCGCAGTCCTCGGCAATGTCACAGAGAAATTCGGCTGTGTCGCTGTAATATTGGCAGCGGACTTCCCCTCTTATTCCGTGGAGTGCAACTATTTTTCCTGTTTCAAGGTATTTTTTCATTATGTTTTCTCCCTGTCAGATGGGTTAATTGTGTGGTGTTGCCTTTATTGTTTGTCGGCGCCTTCCTGAGATCGTTTGTTTTTACCCTTATTCAGAACGAGCTTTACAGCCTGAATGCAGGATTGGAAGTTCAAGGCTGCTATTATCAGAAATACAACAGCGTTTATTATATTCTGAACCGCTCCCACTTCAAGGAACATTGTAGACCAGCTCATGACAGCAAGCAATGCAATGTTTACTCCGATTTTCGCCCAGTAAACTTTCATATACAGATACTTTCTTGTATCAACGATACGATAAATAAACACTATGAGGTAACTGAGCATTGTTGCAGTCGCAGCACCCATTACTCCCATCAGCGGAATGAGTATAAAGTTCAGAACAATATTTGAAACTGCACCAATTACAGAGCTTATAAGCGAGTGAGTTGTTTTCTGCGACGCTTCATAAATGCTCGACAAGAAACTGTTAAAGCTCTGGAAAATAGACGCTGTCAGCAGCATAGGCACATAGAAATACGCAGAATTAAAGCCTTCTCCCGCAAACAACGGCATAATCATCGGGTGAAGTATCAGCATTATGCCTGCGGACGCCAGAAACAGCACTGTTTGCAGCATACTGAAAATATTGGAATAGAAGTTTGATATAGTTCTGGAATTGCGCTCGGTTATGGCGGACATTCGCCACGCCTGCATAAATATGCCCAGAACCAATATAACAAGATTTGGAAATTTATACGCAAACTGGTAAATACCATTTGCGTCATCGCCTACAAAAAGTGTTACCATGAAGCTGTCAGAGCCGCTTATAACCCACCACATGATCATTGTCGGGATAAGCGGAATGCAATACCTGAACATTGCGCTGCGAAGAGTTTTATCACTCAGCAGCGGATTATATTCCCGATAGAGTTTTCCTGTTGTGAACAAGAAAATCATGCTTGTGACGTTTGCAAGGACGATGGAAAACACATATCCCGTAACGCCGAAGTGGAATGCGCCCAGAAACAGCAGGTTGAAAAGTACATTCATCACAGTAGTGAGAATGCCGTCAACTGAATACAGCGCAACCGAAACTCTTGCACGCACATAGACAGAGCAAACTTCTTTCAGTGCAGCCATCACAACATAAATATAAATAAGCCATTCGTAGCCTTTGAGCATCGGAATAAGCCCGATTATCGGAACGAAAAGCAGAAAAATTGCTGAACTTACGAGTACGATATTTATTGCCGTGGAGAAAACTGATTTTCCATCGTTGGCTTTTTCCAGAGCAAATCGCAGTACGCCGCTTGCCATTGACAATGACACTACGTTCATCAGCAAGTCACAGGCATAAATAATATTTCCTACCTGACCGTATCCGGCAGTGCCGAGTGCGTTCTGATAGAATTTCAGCATTATGTAAACAAGCAATTTGGAACTTAATTGCCCGATTGCAAGAATTACCATATTGCCTGCAAGTGTTTTGTATTTGTTCATTATCAGTCCTCTGATTGATTATTTGAAGAGCGGCTGCGCATATTGCGCAAGTCTTTGAAAAAGCTGCTCAGAACGTCTGCACAGCGTTTTTCAAGAATACGGCTTCTTACCAGCGGAATGTGCGTGAATTTTTCGTCAAAAAGCGTCACAACAGACGCGCACGCTCCGTTCTTTTCATCGAATGCTCCGTATACAAGCCGCTTTAAACCGGCGTTCATAATAGCTCCTGCGCACATGGGACAAGGCTCAAGGGTAACATACAGTGTGCAGTCTGTCAGCCGCCGTGTACCAAGCTCCTTTGCCGCTTGCTCTATTGCAAGTATTTCAGCATGGGCAGTAGGGGATTGAAGCAGTTCGCGCTTGTTATATCCTTCTCCTATAATCTCACCATCGGGTGAGATTACTATTGCTCCAACGGGAATTTCGCCCAGTAAAGCCGCTCTTGACGCAAGCGCAAGAGCTTTTTCCATCATTTCTTCGTCAAATGTCATAAGCGTCTGAAAAACTGCGCCCCAAGAGCTGCTATACCAAAAATAGTGTTGTAGATCAGAATTATCGGAATATCAAACATTGAAAAGTTTGCAAACAGTCCGAAGATAAACGCTAAAAGAACTCCAAGCACCACTCCGCACAGCTGCACTATATTCGAGATAAATGATTTCGAACGCAGAGTATGTGACGCTGCTATAGAATCAGCGAGTGAGTTGAAAGTGCCGTTGCAGGAAACAGCCGCCTTTGCTCTGGGGACAAAGCGTGTGCATTCTACAAACGTTTCGTGAGCTTCAAACGGCAGAATTTTCACTTTGTTTGCTTCTATGTCAAACTGCTCTGAGATTTCAACGTCTGTAATCAGACCGTCCACAGCCTTGATGATAAGCGAAACGCCGCTGTCGCAAAGCTCTTGAACACGCTGCTTTATTGCAGGATTGGGACTGAGCTTTACAAAGAATATAAGACAGACTTCTCCGCCTATTGCGAGATAAAGCACTTCATCGTTATTTACGTTTGCAGCGGTTTCTTTCTTGAGATTGGGAACAGTGATTTCGTGGGATTTCATATGCTGACGGTTTCCGAGCAGCACACGCTGTCTGTCTATCCAACCCATTACGCCGAGGTTGTTCTCATATACGCAGCCGGAAACTTCCTTAAGAAGCTCACGTTTTCTGTTGAGCATACCAAAGAAAGCGTCCGACATAATGCTGTCGGAAGCCACTGCAAGACTTGCGGCATAAATAATGGCTTCGTCTATGCTTACCTTTGCTTCGCCGCGGTTTTTTGGTTTGTCATAGCCGCAGATATTGGTAATTCTTACGGAATCGGCAGGGAAAAGAGTCCGTGCTTCAACCAGCACTCCGTTAAGGTCGGATAAACCTGCTGCTGCATTGTAACCGAGAATAGCCGAACCACGCTTGTTGTTCCTGCGAGCTGCAAGGTACATTGGCAACGTCACTGTCATAGAGCTTGAGAACGGCGCACCGATGGCAAATATTGCCGACATAACGGTAATTCCCCAGCTGATACGGTTTATAAGCGTTGCGGCTGTTCCCTGATCGGTCGCAGTATGCGTAAGGAACGCAGCTATTCCGCCTACCAATGCGGCGGCGATTACTCCGGGGACGATTTTCCGTGACATTCTGTCGGAAGCGTCCTCACAGTAAGTCGAGATGATGAAATCATACAGCATTTCCGTCTTGCGCATTGAACCTATAACAGGAATGCCCGGCACCACGCCCTTTGCAAGGCGCGCTTCGCTTTCTTTGTCACAGCGGTCAACGGAATATCTGATATTATTGTTCTCGTTGAAAATAAACTCAAAATTTCTCTTTGCCGTGTTTACTGTCAGCAGTTTTGAAAGCGTATTGAACAGCAGCGAGGCAAGCGAAATCAAAAGATAAACTTCACAGTGTCCCAGCAGAAGATATCCACCGCCAATAAGATTGGGGATAATGGACGCAATCGCTGCAATATGCGAAAAAGCACATAAAGTGTCGCCGTCGGGACGTAGCTTTATCAATCGTGAAAAACCGTTTGATACGACTGACGAGCAGGCGGTGAAGGACAGAATGCCTATTACAAGGTGAGTGTAAAGGTAATTGTCCGTTGCAGCGCGGCGGCTTATAACGCTTGTGAGAAATCCAAGCTTCAGGTCTGCGCCTACGGCGTTTACAATAGTCACAAAAAAAGTGACGCAGAACAATCCTGCAAGTATAAGCATTCGGCTTGTAAGACCTTTGGCGGCACGATTCAGCCTGTCGCGGATAACATTCTCATCATCAAGGTCAATCGGTTCGTCCTCATCGTCGTCGTAATCATCATATTGATTGTCGGGCATGGGGTCGAGTTCTTCTGTGTCGTGGTTTTCAAGAATGAAATTTGCTATTTTAAGCTTCTTTTTCTGTGCGAGTTCGTCCACTCTGCGAACATCGTCAACTTCGCTGTCGGCAGCGGTAACTACTTCTGCGTCCTGAGGTGTGGTATCTGCTGCGTTCTGTTCGGTTTTATTATCCGATGAATTTTCATTTTCGGCAATCTTTTTGTTCAGTGCGTCCAGAATAGAGTCACCCAGGTGTATTTCAGCTGATACTGCGGAATTCTGAATGCCATTGAACTCAATGCTTTTTTCTTTCACTCCATCATCGTTGTCGGTATGGAACTCACGGATATGCTCGCCGTGGGCAAGCTTTTTCAGTTTGAACGGAGATACTGTGAATGTGTCGGTGTTGGATCTGCCAAACTGAAATTCGTTTGTGTTTTCACCATTCTTTACAATTTCAACAGCTTTCTGCCGTGATTCCATGGGATTTATGGAGTCCAGCATATCATCGGGGGAATCCGCTTCGCTGTCTATTCTGAGCAGCGCTTCGTTGATATCGGCAATCTTCTTCTGTTTGCGCAGCTGCATGGTGTCAGTCGGGACGAAATCATCGGGCGAATGGAAAACAATCCCATCGTCAGACGGCTGTTCCTGCGCAGAATTTTGCTGTGATACAAACAGCTTGATGTAATCATCGCTGTCATCGTCTGATTTCGCAATATCAAGCGTATCGTCCTCAATATTGTAACGGCTGCGCTTTTTATTATCCATTGCACGGCTGATGTCGCCTGCAAGGCGGCTTTCGCTTTCCTTCTGTGTCATCTGACGTGCGGAATGCTCTTTTTTTAGTTCGTCTGAATTTAAAATCTGCGTTACAGAAAGCTTTGAATGCTGTTTGCCTGCTTCGGGCTGTTTTTTCTTTTTCTGTGCAGCAGTGCGGATTTCTTCGCTGTTGAGTATTTCGGTAACGCTGCCGATATTTTTGATGTCGGAAGCACTTTTAGTGCGTGCAGTCTTAGGGGTATAATCTTCCTCAACGTCGCCGTCTTTAGAGCGGCGTGTGTTTACTTCTTTTAATATATCGTCTATATTGTATCTATCGCCTGCCATTTATTTTCCCCCCTGCGTTTTTGCGCTTCTTTGTCTTACGACCTCATACATCAGAATGCCTGCCGATACAGACGCATTGAGCGAATTGACTTTTCCGTTCATGGGAATGGAAAGCACATCATCGCAGTTTTCGCGTACCAGTCTGCCGAGTCCGAAACCTTCGCTGCCTACAACAATTGCCGTACCTGCGGTAAAGTCGTTTTTTTCATAAGGTGTGCCGTCCGCTTCCATTCCGTACACCCAGACGTTGTTTTTTTTGAGAGTTTTTATAGTGTCTGTGAGATTGGAAACTCTTGCAACCTTTACATATGCCGCAGCGCCTGCACTTGTTTTGAAAACGGTGCCGTTGAGTGATGCGGAACGCCGTTTTGGAATAATTACACCGTCTGCGCCTGCGGCTTCTGCGGTACGGATAATTGCCCCAAGGTTGTGCGGATCGGCTATCTCGTCGGCAATTATGATGAACGGAGGACGGTTGTGCTGCTTTGCATTTTCAAGTATATCCTCAACCGTCGAATACTCAGCTGCACACAGCTCTGCGCAGACGCCGCCGTGTTTAGCACCGCCGGATAAAGCGGCAAGTTTTTCATCGCTTACTATCTTCACCACAACCCCACGTTGTTTTGCAAGCGCTGAGATATTTCCTGCCGAAGCGGTTTTGGAAATAAACACCACATCAACTTCCTTGTCAGAGGAGAGAGCCTCCGCAACAGCATTTTTTCCGTATATTATCTGATTTTCAAGTTCTTTTTCCATAATAATCCCTTTTATAACAAAAAATAATCAACGCAGACCATTCAATACTGCGTCATGCGCCGCAAGGTTTGTTCTGTATACCAAAAATTGTCATTCTGCGGCGAATTAAGATGAATTCCGATTTCCGCAGATATGTATACATTTTCTATTATACCACAATACAATTAATTTTTCAACCATCAAAACAAATGATTGTTAAATTTTTTGAAAAAAGTTGCTTCAACTGCGTTGCAATTCTTGTGAAAATATGTTATACTGAAATAAGTTATGGCGGTATGAATAATTATAAAAATATTTGCCGTCTGATACGGGAGGATAAGATGTTCAGTAAAGTAAACAGCGTGGGTTTATTCGGTCTGAATGCGTTTGCTGTAACGGTTGAGGCAAGCAACAGTCAGGGTACGCCGACGTTTGATATAGTCGGACTGCCCGACGCAGCGGTTCAGGAGAGTAAAGCAAGAATTCGTGCGGTACTGGGGCACTTGAATATAAAAGCGTTCAATGGAAGATTAACTGTAAATCTCGCTCCTGCAAGCGTAAAGAAAATCGGCTCAATGTTCGATTTGCCGATAACGGTGGCGCTTATGGAACTTTCGGGAGTTATTTCAGCGGATCATTCCGACTGTGCATTTATCGGAGAACTGTCGCTTGACGGCAGACTGGCTCCGATTAACGGTGTGCTGAGTATGGTTATTACCGCTATGAAAAACGGAATAAAGCGCATTTTCATTCCTGCGGCAAACGCAAGGGAAGCGTCTGTGGTTGACGGAATAGAAGTCTATGGTGTGCGGCATTTATCCGAGGTTCAGGAGTATTTTTCCCACGGAATCGGACTTCAGCCTGAAAAACGCTATATTCCGATAGATGACGAAGCGGAACGTATTCCCGATTTTTCCGATGTAATGGGACAGTTTGCTGCAAAACAGGCTGTGGAGGTTGCTGCTGCAGGTTCGCATAATATGCTTATGCTCGGACCGCCCGGTTCGGGAAAATCAATGATTGCAAAGCGCATTCCCTCTATTCTCCCGAAGATTACTTTTGCGGAAAGTATTGAAACTACCCAGATACATTCTGTTGCAGGCATGATTGACCTTGCAAATCCGCTTATAACTCGCAGACCTTTTCGTGCTGTGAGCCATACCGCAAGTGCCGTAGGACTTATCGGCGGCGGCAGCATTCCGCGACCCGGTGAGATTTCTCTTGCACATAACGGCGTGCTGTTTCTTGACGAATTGCCGGAGTTTGACAGGAATGTTCTTGAAACTCTTCGTCAGCCGCTTGAAAACGGCGAAATCACTATTTCCAGAGCAAGCGGTTCTGTAAGTTATCCGTGTGATGTTATGCTTGTGGCGGCTATGAATCCTTGTCCGTGCGGAAACTACGGCAATCCGCAGAAGAAATGCACCTGTTCAGAAAAGCAAGTAAGGGCGTATCTTCACAGAATTTCCCGTCCTGTATTAGACCGCATTGATATTCAGGTTGAACTTAAGCCTGTGAATTATGAAGACCTCAGTTCACGCACTCCGCAGGAAACGTCAGCGCAGATAGCTCAGCGTGTTCAGAAAGCCCGTGATATTCAGGCAAAACGCTATGCAGGAACTTCTATAAAATCAAACAGCGGAATAACTTCCGATATTATCGGAGATGTCTGCCGTATGACCGACGACGCTGTCGGCACGCTTAAGCTTGCTTTTGACAAGCTAGGTCTTTCGGCGCGTGCTTATGACCGCATATTGAAGGTAGCGCGGACGTGCGCAGATCTGGACGACTCGGATATAATAGAAAAAATTCATATCTCTCAGGCTATATCTTTCCGCAGTCTTGACAGAAAATATTGGGATAACGTCTGATTTTGTATTCTGGAGGAATAAGAAATGAAAAATAACGGTAGTTCGCCAAAAAGAAGCCGTGTGCCTTTTTTTATCGGAATTATAATGATAGTGTGCGTAATTGCACTTATGGTTGCTCAGGATAGGTCTGAAAACAGCAGCCCCGCTTTTCTTTTTTGCGGAATAGCAATCGTTGTCGGCGGTTTTGCGGCAATGATTATTTATTCTTCTGTGACTGCTGCAAAACGCAGAAAACTGATGGGTGAAACAAAAGAAAAAACCACTGCTGCCGATATCGCAATGTATATTTCCGCAGGCGTGGGCGGTGTGGGACTGGTTGCGCTGCTGTACAGCCTGTGTGTTTCGGAAACACTTAATTACCTTATTGTCTTAGTGGAGCTTGCGGTGTTTATAGCAGGCTTTTCCGTAACATACAATATTTTTATGAAAAAGAAAAAACATACTCTATCCGATGATGAAAACGAAAGCGAGGGTGACAGTAAATGAAAAAAAGAAGCTGCGGAGTGCTTATGCATATCACCTCATTGCCATCGCCGTACGGCATAGGAACGCTCGGAAAGGAAGCCGAAAAGTTCGCAGAATGGCTTAAGGCTGCCGGTCAGAGCTACTGGCAGGTGCTGCCGATAGGACCTACGGGATACGGGGATTCACCGTATCAACCATTTTCTTCGTTTGCGGGAAATCCGCTGCTTATAGATCTCGACGAACTGGCAGAACAGGGACTCGTAAGCCTTGCCGATTGTCAGAATGCCGATTATGGCGCAGACCCTCACTATGTGGATTACGGGAAGGTTGCGGAAACGAAATATGAACTCCTGCACAAAGCATTCTCCAATTTTACCGATGATGTCGGATTTACCGCATTCTGTTCGGAAGAAGCAGGGTGGCTTGACGACTATGCGCTGTTCACTGCGCTTAAAGAGAAGTTCGACGGTAAGCCTTGGTCGGAGTGGAGCGAGGATATCCGCCTCAGAAAGCCCGAAGCTATGACGCAGTACACCGAAGAACTTAAAGACGAAATCCGCTTTGTAAAGTGGTGTCAGTATATATTCTTCCGTCAGTGGAACAGATTTCACGCATTCTGTCAGAACCTCGGCATTCAGATAATCGGCGATATTCCGATATATGTTGCTCCCGACTGCTCGGACGTATGGGCAAATCCATCGTTGTTTGAGCTGGACGAAAAACTCTGTCCGAAGCGCGTTGCGGGAGTGCCGCCCGATTATTTCTCAAAAACTGGTCAGTTGTGGGGAAATCCGCTCTACAACTGGGAACAAATGAAGAATACGGGATACAAATGGTGGGTTTCCCGTATAAAAAAATCCGCCCAGCTTTTCGATATGCTTAGAATAGACCACTTCCGTGCGTTTGACACTTACTATGCTATCCCGTTCGGCGCAGAAACTGCCGAGCATGGAAACTGGGAGAAAGGTCCGGGAATGGATCTGTTCAATACTGTCAAGAATACATTGGGCGACGTGAATATCATAGCCGAAGATCTGGGCGATATTTTCGACAGCGTGAAAAAGCTGCTTGCAGACAGCAAGTTCCCCGGAATGAGAGTGCTGCAGTTCGGATTTAATCCCGAGCATTCCGACAACGACCACCTGCCGCACAGGTATCCTAAAAATTCTGTTTGCTATACGGGGACGCACGATAACGCAACTATTATGCAATGGTACAAGGAAGCCGATTCGAAATCGCGGAAAATGGCGGCTGATTATGTTGACAGCGGCTTTATGAAGCCGTTTTACAAGTGTGCAGTGCGCACAGCCTACGCTTCTCCCTCATTCCTTACGATTATCCCTATGCAGGATATACTGGGACTTGGCGAAAAGGGACGAATGAATGTTCCGTCAACGCTTGGCGGCAACTGGAACTGGCGGATGCTGCCGAAACAGCTTAAGAAAAAGGACGCAAAATGGCTTTGCTCCCTTGCTGAAGCGTATCTTAGAAAAGATGTTAAAAAATGAGTGAAAACATCATAACAAAGAGCCTTCATACGCAGTTTGCAAAGACGATTACAAAGCAGTTTGCACGGGCGGTGAACGAATATGCTCTTATAGAAAACGGCGACAGCATAGCCGTTTGCATTTCGGGCGGCAAGGACTCGACGCTTATGGCGGCGCTGTTCAAGGATTATCAAAGCTTTAGCCAAATGGATTTTTCGGTGAAATATCTTGTGATGAATCCCGGCTATTCCGCTGAGAATATGGCTCTGATACAAGCAAATGCCGAGCGTATAGGCATTGAACTTTGCGAGTACACAACAGAGATTTTTCGACATACCGCTGATACACGGGATAACCCCTGCTTCCTGTGTTCAAAAATGCGAAGAGGGCATTTATATAAGCAAGCACAGGCTATGGGCTGCAATAAAATCGCTCTGGGACATCATTTTGACGATGTTATTGAGAGCATTCTTATGGGAATGCTGTACGGCGGACAGGTACAGACGATGATGCCGAGGCTTTCTGCACAGAATTACGAGGGCATGCAGCTTATTCGCCCTATGTATTTCATTCGTGAGCGTGATGTTATCGAATGGCAGAACGTGAATGATTTCACGTTTGCGCCATGTGGCTGTGCGCTTGCAAAGCGTGAGGACGGTTCTAAAAGAGCGGAGGTAAAGCGGCTTATAAGCACACTTGCAGCGGGAAATCCACAGATAGAGCAGAATATTTTCCGCTCGGTGCATAACGTGCGGCTGGACAGGATTATTTCGTACAAGGACGAAAACGGTGTTCATTCTTTTCTTGATGAACAGCAGTGAATTGGCTCAGGTAAGCCGATACATTTTCTCAGAGGTGCATGATGAATAAAATCTCCGAACTTCAGAGCCTTATGAAACAGCGTGGAATTTACGCTTATATTGCAGGCACTGAAGATTTTCATAATTCCGAATATGTAGGAACATATTTCAGATTTCGTGAATATTTAAGCGGCTTTACAGGTTCGGCAGGAACGCTGCTTGTAACGCTTGACAACGCTTTGCTGTGGACGGACAGCCGATACTATATACAGGCGGCTCAGCAGCTTTCGGACAGCGGCATTGCGCTTATGAAGCAGGAAAAGGGCGTGCCGGATATCCCCGAATATCTTGCTGAAAAGATGCCCGATAACAGCGTTTGCGCATTTGACGGACGTTGTATGGCGACTGCGGCGGCGCGCTCGATAAGCAAGCGGCTTTCCGACTGCGGACGTGGGTTGTCGGTAGACCCTGCTGTCGTTTTTTCGGACGAAGTATGGACGGACAGACCGCCGCTTTCCGCAGAAAAAGTATTTGCACTTCCCGATGAAGTGTGCGGTAAAAGCCGTGCTGAAAAGCTTGGCGAAATCCGTAGTGTAATAAGACAAAATAAAGCGGACGCAATGTTTATATCCGCTCTTGACGAAATAGCGTATATGCTCAATCTGCGCGGCGGCGACATTGAATACTGTCCGCTGTTTCTGGCGTATATGATGATTTTCGCCGACAAGGCAATTCTTTTTGCCAATCCCGATATTTTCAGCGATGAAATAACGCTTTCTCTGAAAAATGATGGCGTTGAAATCCGCTCGTATAACGAAGCGGAGCGTTTCTATGCAGAATATGACGGCAAGGTTATGTTCGACCCGAAAACCGTAAGCTGCGCATTCGGCGGACTTGAACAATCCGAAAATCGTTTGGAAATCACCAGTCCCGTGCCGCTTATGAAAGCGGTAAAAACTCCGTCAGAAATCAAAGCTGTAAAGTATGCTCATCTGCGTGACGGTATTGCTGTGACACGCTTTATGAAGTGGCTGAAATCTGCTGTGCAAAGCCAAAGCAGAGGTGAAATTACGGAGATTTCTCTTGCGGAAAAGCTGGAGGAGTTCCGCTCGCTAGACCCCAATTACATTACTCAGAGTTTTGCGCCGATTATGGCTTACGGAGAACACGCAGCAATAGTTCACTATTCCGCAACAGAACAGACAAACTCTGTCATACAGCCGTGCGGAATGCTGTTATCCGATACAGGCGGTCATTACCGATACGGCACAACCGATATCACGAGAACCTATGTTCTCGGTGAAATTTCCGATGAAGAACGCAAGGCTTTTACGCTTGTTATGGCAGGGCATTTAAATCTTATGGGGGCGATTTTCCCCGATGGTGTGCGTGGTTCAACGCTTGACTTTACCGCTCGTGAACCACTGTGGCATTTCGGAATGGATTTCGGTCACGGAACAGGTCACGGCGTGGGTTTTTTGCTTAACGTCCACGAAGGACCGCAGCGTATAAGCCGCCATGCCGTTAATGACGCTCCTCTGAAGGTCGGAATGATAACTTCCGATGAACCGGGCTATTATATGGAGGGTAAATTCGGTATCCGTCACGAAAGTCTTTTGCTTTGCTGCAAAGCGTTTCACGAGGGATTTCTGAATTTCGAGCCGCTTACATTGGTGCCGTTCGACAGTGACGGCATTGACAAACGTTATCTCACAAAGCCGCAGATCTGGCTTTATAATCAGTATCAGCAGCTTGTTTACGAAAAACTCTCGCCTTATTTAAGCAAAGACGAGGCAGAATGGCTTCTTGAGATTACGCAGCCGATTTAAGAGGTGGGTATATTGATTGAAAATAAACTTGGCATTACAGACTCCGTTCTTCTCTTTCGGGAAGAGGAACGCATAAGCAAGAAACGTGCGGCAGAGCTTTTTGAGAACGGCTTGACAGATACGCTGAAAGTCGGCAGCGTTTGTACTCTTAAAGCTATTCACAAGCAGCTTTTCGGAGATATTTACGATTTTGCAGGAGAAGTCAGAACTGTGAATATCGCAAAGGGGAATTTCAGATTTGCTCCCGTGATTTATCTTAACGAGGCACTTGAAAATATCGAACGTATGCCGCAATCGTCCTTTGATGAAATCGTAGAGAAATACGTTGAAATGAATATCGCTCACCCCTTTCGTGAGGGCAACGGGCGAAGCGGCAGAATATGGCTTGATATGACGCTGAAGTCTGAGCTTGGAATGGTTATAGACTGGAGCAAAATCGATAAGGACGATTATCTTTCGGCAATGGAACGCAGTCCCGTAAAAGACCTTGAAATAAAACATCTGCTGAAAAACGCTCTTACCGATAAAATAAACGAGCGTGAGATTTATATGAAAGGCATTGACCGAAGCTATTACTATGAGGGATATTCTGCTTTCAAAGCAGAGGATCTTCTTAACAAATGATTCAGGAGAATTTGATGAAAAATTACTATTTGTATTTAATTAGACACGGAATTACACAGGGTAATCTTGACGGAAAATACATCGGACAGACGGACTTGTCGCTTTGCCCCGAGGGAAAGAAGCAGATTGAAAAGCTTGCCGCAGACGAAATTTACCCCAATGTCGGCAAGGTGTATTCCTCTCCGCTTGCACGGTGTCTGGAAACCGCCGAGATAATCTATCCCGATAACAAACTTATGATTATAGATGAACTTTCGGAGATGAACTTCGGCGAGTTTGAGAACAAGACGGACGCACAGCTGCGTGATGTACCCGATTACGTTGAGTTCTTAAAGGGCGGCACTCCTCCCAATGGCGAGAAATACGCTGATTTTCAGCTGCGCTGCATTGAGGGATTGGACAGCATTTTCCGTGATATGATGCACGGAGATATCACAAGAGCCGCTTGTGTAACTCACGCAGGCGTTATAACCAATCTCTTGTGCGGATACGGACTTCCAAAGGGCAGACCTGCGGATTATATGGTTGAAGCTGGAAATGGCTTTGAGATTATCCTCACGCCATTCCTTTGGCAGAAAGGTCCTGCATTTGAAATTTCGGGTAGATTATGCTGATGAAAACAATAATGCAAAAACGATTCTTGCCGTTTGTGCTGATTGTATTGCTTGTGTGTCCGCTGTTTCCGGGGTGTTCGCAAGTCCCCGAAAACGCTGTTACGCCGCCTTTTTTTAAAGTGACTGACGCTGAAACGGGCGGCTGCGTTTATATACTCGGCGCAATGCACACGGGACTTGCAAATACAATTTATCCCGAAAGCGTGATGAATGCGTTTTCCGAATGCGATACGCTTGCGGTTGAAGTGGATCTGGTGGCACTTGACAGCGACAGCAAGCAGCTAAATGAAGCTATGACGCTGCTCAGACGCGGTGAGAAAACCACAAAGGAAATGCTTGGCGGCGATTACGAAAGGGTGCGTGACTTTTTCAAGCAAAAACGGCTCTACAACACGCTTTATGAGGAGTATATCCCCGTGGTGTGGAGTTCTGCTATATCGAATAAATTAGCGGAAGAATGTGGTTATAGTTCGCAGTACGGCACAGACCGCTATTTCACGGCACTTGCAAAACAGCAGAACAAGGCAGTTTACGAAATTGAGAGCGTTTATGAGCAGTATCAGATGAACGCAGACGAACCCGAAAGCATTCAGACGTATATGCTGCTGCAAGCGGTGGATACAGACTGGGAAACTCAGAAATCTGAAATCGAAAAGCTCTATTCAGCATGGAGCAGCAGCGATATAGCGGCTCTTGAGGCAGCATTGAACGAAGGAGAAATACCGCAGGAATTAGCCGCTGATTACGAAACGTTCTACTATGCGATGTACGAAAACCGTCAGCGGAAAATGGCGGATTACATCATAGCCGAACTTGAACATGGCAATAAAACCTTTGTCGCTGTTGGTGCGCTGCACCTTGCGGCTTTTCCCGATGTTCTTGATATACTTGAGAGCAATGGATATACTGCGTGTGTACTGTGAGAAATGATAATAGAACCCGTTCTTTTGTTGTTTTGCAGCAAGCTATAAAACAAAAAGCCGCGAAGAAAAAAACTTCACGACCCGGCTTGTAGATAAACTGAAGGCTCTGACGTCCGTGTCAGAGCCTATTTTTTTATTTGGATTTCATTTCAGCGTTTACAGCTTCGAAGTTATCTACAAGTTCTTTGTCGGGTTTCTTTGTAGCAAGAGAAACCACTACAATGAATATCGCAGACACTACAAATGCAGGGAGCAGCTCGTAAATTCCCCATACTCCGCCAATAGGCTTTATAAGGAACTTCCATACGAATACCATCACTCCGCCCGACACAATGCCTGCCGCTGCGCCGTACTTGTTGCAGCGTTTCCAGAACAGTGCCGCAAGCATAAGCGGTCCGAATGCCGCACCAAATCCTGCCCATGCGAAAGATACTATTCCGAAAACAGAACTGTTCGGGTTCCACGCAATAATTATTCCCAGTACCGAAATCACAAGCAGAACCAGTCTTGCAAACATCATCGACTGCTTTTCTGACAGATTGATTTTGAATACGCCCTTGAGGAAGTCCTCTGACATACTTGAAGAAGCTGCCAGCAGCTGTGAATCGGAAGTGGATATTGTGCAAGCCAGAATGCCTGCGAATATAATTCCCACAACGAGCGCAGGCACAATGCCGTTTTCGCTCATAAGCAGCGCAATTTTCATTATTACGGTTTCTGCGTCTGTGGAAGCGGACGCTGCGTCGCCCGACAGCACGGTAATGTTGCCGCCCACTACCATTGCATTTCCGATTACACCGATAAGAACAGCGCTTGCCATTGAGATTACGACCCAGACAGAAGCAATTCTTCTCGAAACTTTAATCTTGTTCTTATCCTCGATTGCCATAAAGCGCAGCAGAATGTGCGGCATTCCGAAATAACCAAGTCCCCGCGCAAGAGTGGAAATGACTGTAAGGAAGCCATACGGCGAGCTTGTGTTGTCGGCATAATTATGAGAAGCTGTCATTGAGAGGTAGCCGGGAAGCTCCTTTGCGTCTCAACAACTGCTGTCTTTAACCGACATTACAGCGTTTATGATTTCGGGCTGCGTAACGTTAAGGCTGTTTCTGTCAAACAGCGCAAATCCGTTTTCGCCATTCCAGCCGTTGTCCCAGTACACAGGCACACAGTCGTTCTTTATACAGGCTGCTGTAATGTATTCGTACCAGTATTGCCGAAAACGGTTAAATTCAGCGTCAAGATGCGATTTGTCCGAAACACCCATTTCTCCGACCACAACAGGATAGCCGTTTTTTACAAACCGCTCGTACAGGATACCAAACTGCTCGTCTGCGTAATATTCCTGACCCCAGTTGTCAAAGTTGTAAAGAGCGGATTTGCCCCACTGCGTTGTCGCTGTGGAAGGGTTTTCATCAAGTGTGAAATTATATGGGTCGTAATAATGCACCGATATCATAAGTCGTTTTTCGGGGGCAGTGCAGTAATTATCTTCGGGGATTTCAAATCCGTAATCGCCTGCCGTGTAAGTAATATTCGTGTTCCAGCCTGCGATAAGAAGCCACCTTTCAGCGTTTTTGCCGCCTGTTTTCCGCACGGTTTCGGTAAAAATCCTGTTGTATGCGTTGATGTTGGAATAGCAATTCTGCGGCGGAGTGCCGTAAGTGTTATTAAAAACCTCGTTCATTGATTCAAAAACAAGCCGCTCGTCATAGTCCTTGAAGCGTTCGGCAATCTGCCGCCATACAGCAGCATATTTTTCGGTTATTGCGGTCTGGTTTTCCTCAGCGCATAGCAGCCAGCCGCCGTCAACAGTGTAATATCCGTCGCCGTGAATGTTTATTACGGCGAACATATCGTTTTCTATAACATAATCAACGACTTGCTGAATACGGTTAAGCCACTGTTCATCAATTTTGTAATCGGGGGCGTTACCGATTTTGTTAAGATAGGACGCAGGAATACGCACGGTAGAAAACCCTTGTGATTTCACTAACTGTATAAGTTTTTCGGTTACGGGAGGGTTTCCCCATGCGGTTTCAGCTGGGGTGCCGCCGATTGCCGCTTCAAACTGGTTTCCGAGGTTCCAGCCAAGTCCCATACTTCCGACAATCTGCGAAAATGAATAATCATCTATCTCGGTTGTGGAGGGCAGCGGCTGTGTTTGCGGTGTATTGCTGTTGTAATCGCTGCTTGCAATGCTTGGTTCGGTGGAATTATCATCTGCGTTATCAGAATTATCTGAAGCAGGGGAGAGCGGCTGATACTTTTCAATGCTTTCAATGCTCTCATCAGACTGCGAGTTGTATTCGGGCTGACTGACGCAGCCTGATACAAGGAACAGTGAGAGCGAAAGCAGTATTCTCAAAAAGCGTTTCATCACACAGCCTCGTTTCTGCAAGTGCCTGCGCCGCTTTTGCGGTATGCGCAGTTTTCACGCATATTGCAGCCTGCACAGCCGCGGATTTTACCGCTTACTTTGTTTACGGATAATCCTATTATTCCGACAATGGATTTCTGAGGAGTGAGCATATCGGAAACGGTGCAGTTTACTCCGATTTTCCGAGGAGCGTCCACGCATTGCAGCAGTTCTCTCACCGCCGATAACGGGAAGTCACCGTATCCTGCGGCATAGCACCATGTCGCAGAATAACCCGTCATATTTTCGATAATCGCACGTCGTGCCTGTTCTGAAACTTCCTCTGCAAGCACGCTTGCCATAGCGTCAGACGCAAGACCTTTCAGTCCGTCCGCAAGCGACTGCTTTCTCAGAAACCTGTCAGCGTCAGCCGAGAGCGTCACCGCAAGAACTGCCGCTTTTTCGCAGCCTGCTATATGCTGTGAAATATCGCTGCCGTCAAGCGTGAACCCACAGCCTTTGAGCGATAATGTGTTGTTTTCACGAAGCACGTCAAACACACGATATATATAACGTGGTCTGGCACTTTCAAGCAGTCCTTTTTCGCATTCGTCCATCACTGCCATAAGACTCTCGTCAGCTTCACCGAAATGTCCCATATAGCGCAGTGCGGCTGCACGATTTATTTTCATTTTCACTCCCCCTTTTAGAAGTCAAAAACGGCTGTACTATGCGACAGCGATAGCACAGCCGTTTGTTTAATTCCTGATAATTCCCGATACGCTTTCGCTTATTTTTCTTGCAACGTATGGATTATTCATTGTGTACAGATGTATTCCGTCAACGCCGTTTGCGGCAAGGTCAATTATCTGGTCTGCCGCATATGCAATTCCTGCGTCACGGACAGCTTCGGGATTGTCACCGTAGCGTGCCATCATTCTGGCAAACTTTGGCGGCAGACTCGAACCGCACAACACAACCATTCTCTGGATTTGCTTTACGTTTACGCAAGGCATTATTCCTGCTTCTATCGGAACGTTTATACCTTTTGCACGAGCCTTTTCCAGAAATCTGTAAAATGCCTCATTGTCAAAAAACAGCTGGCTCATAAGATGGTCTGCGCCTGCGTCAACCTTGCGGCGCAGATTTTCGATATCCTCGTCAAGCGAACCTGATTCGGGGTGACTTTCGGGATAGCATCCGCCCGAGAACGAAAAGTCAGAGCGTGCTTTCATATAGCGTATAAGATCGCTTGCGTGTTCAAAATCCTTTTTCGGAGGAATGTCGGGGTTGATATCTCCGCGCAATGCAAGTATGTTTTCAATTCCGCTTGCTTTAAACTCCTCGATAATGCGGTCGATATCTTCTTTTGAGGAATTTACGCAGGTAAGGTGTGCTATGCTTTCGGTATGGTATTTTTCTTTTATCGTCTGTACTATCTCACGGGTGGAGCAGCCTTTGGGGCAAGCGCCTGTAAGACTTGCGCCGCCTGCGTTGTAAGTGACGCTGATAAAGTCGGGCTTAAGGTCGCAAAGCTCGTCCAGTGTTTTATAAACAGTTTCAATAGATGAGTCTTTTTTTGGCGGGAATATCTCAAAAGAAAAGACGGTTTTTTTGTTCTTGAATAATTCGGGGATTCTCATACCCTGCCCTCCTTATATGCTTTAAGTGCCTGTGAAAGCTGGTCGGGGCAGGAAGTGGGACGTATTCCGCAGTGTATTCCATCGAGTTTTTCAATGATATCGTCTATCTTCATTCCTTTTACAAGCGATGAGATACCCTGTGTGTTGCCTGAACAGCCGCCGATGATTTTTACGTCAACAAGAACATCGTCCTCAATAGTAAAAAGCATTCTCTGAGAGCATACTCCATGTGGTGTATATTCAAAAGTCATAATATATTCCTCCTAAAACAATTACATTCCGCTGTTTACCCAGCAATCCGCAACAGCCTTTGCCACCGTATCGGCAACAGTCTTATCCAGAGCCGCAGGAATGATATATTCAGGCGACAGCTTGTCCTCAGGCACAAGTCCTGCGATTGCATGAGCAGCCGCAAGCTTCATATCTTCCGTGATTGCTTTTGCACGAACCGACAGCGCACCCTTGAAAACTCCGGGGAAAACCAACACGTTGTTTATCTGATTGGGATAATCCGAACGTCCTGTGCCTACAACGTATGCGCCTGCTGCTTTTGCGTCATCGTAAGTGATTTCGGGATTGGGATTTGCCATCGGGAACAGAATGGATTTATCAGCCATTGACTGCACCATCTCAGCCGAAACAAGGTTTGGTCTTGAAACTCCGACAAATGCGTCTGCGCCTTTCATAGCGTCTGCGAGCGTGCCTTTGCGGTTGGTTTTGTTGGTGATCTTTGCCATTTCCTCGTGAGCGGGGTTGTCGTAGTGGTCGTCACGGTTTATTATACCCCCGATGTCCACCATTATAAGGTCGCCAACGCCGAGCCGGAGCAAAAACTTTCCGATAGCAATTCCTGCGGAGCCTGCGCCGTTGATTACAACGGTTGTTTCAGAGAGCTTTCTGCCTGTGAGCTTAACAGCGTTAAGCAGTGCTGCTCCGACAACAATAGCTGTGCCGTGCTGGTCGTCGTGGAAAACGGGAATATCAAGACGTTCCTTTAATCTGGCTTCTATTTCAAAGCAGCGCGGAGCGGAAATATCTTCGAGGTTAATTCCGCCGAAGCTGTCAGAAATAAGCTCGATTGTGCGGACGATTTCGTCTGTATCCTTGCTCTTTACGCAAAGAGGGAATGCGTCAACGCCTGCAAACTCCTTGAAAAGGCAGCACTTTCCTTCCATTACGGGCATTCCCGCAAGTCCACCGATATCGCCAAGTCCGAGTACTGCCGTGCCGTCTGTGATAACAGCCACTAGGTTTCCTCTGCGTGTGTATTTGTAGGAAAGGTCGGGATTCTTTGCTATCTCAAGGCAGGGTTCTGCAACGCCAGGTGTGTAAGCGACAGACAAATCCTCACGGGTTTTTATTTCCGCGCGGGAGATGACTTCGATTTTTCCCTGCCATTTTTCGTGCGCTTCAAGCGCTTTCTGTTTAATATCCATATTATCCTCCGAAAAAGGAACGCCGCAGCATTGTAGTACCGCTTTGTCCGAATTACACCAGTACCGCAGTTGGCGGATACTGTTATTTTTAAATATATCAGAACGCAGATATAGCTTTTTTATAATAGTCCTGATGTGTACTTTAGCTAAAAAACTATTACCGACTAAAATAGTCGGTCTTAAACGCGCCATTATCGGCGGCTGTAAATCAAGCCGCCGTTTTGAAATGTTTATCTGCGATGCCGGACTTATTTTCCCTGTTTGATTATTCTCAGAAGCTGTTCTTCGGGAGTAGTCATAGAGCCAATCTGAATAGGGTAGTGATTGTAAAATCCGTGGAAATCAGAACCGCCCGTAGAAATCAGATTATACTTGTCGCAAATTTCAAGCGTATCGCTGCGGAACTGTTCGTCTGCACTGGAGTGCCATACTTCTGCGCCGTCAATTGCTCCTTCCGCTGCAAGTTCTTCAAGCAGGTCAAGGCTGTCGAATACTTTCGGGTGCGCCATAACGGAAATACCGCCCGACGCTTTTATAAGCGTTGTAACAAAGCGGACGTCGGGATAAAAGTCGGCTTCCTGACGTACTTGTTCGGCGCAAAGTCCGTCTTTTGCGTCAAACAACTCATCATATACATCACCATACAATTCCGTTGTGTATCCGTAATCCATCAGAGCGTGCATTATGTGGCACTTGTAAATAGCCTTGCTGCCGACTGAGTAGCGAAGAATGCTTTCCAAGGAGATGTGATACTTTTCAAGCACACGCATAGCAAAGCTTTTTCCGAGCTTCATTCTGCCCTCGGAAGTGCGCAGGCACAGACCCTGAAGTCTGTCGGGCTTTTCGGGTGCATAACAGATGATATGTACCTTTTTTCCTCTTGCTCCGTCAAATGCCGAAAATTCTGCGGCAGGTATAACGTTTACGTTGTAGCGTTTTCCAAGAACAGCAGATCTCGAAATAGAAGCAAGGCTGTCATGGTCGGTAATAGCGAGATATCTTACATCATTGCGGTCAGCCTGCATAATAACGTCAGATATACCGAGCGAACCATCGGAAATGGTGGTGTGACAGTGCAAATCAGCTTTCATAATTACTCTCCGTTCAAAAAGACGTTTGCAAACCGTATTGTTTACAAACATACTCTGCAACCATTATATCACATTATGAGTTTTTTTTCAAGTAGGTTTTTTATTATTACCAATAAAACAGTCGGAATTTTGTTTGATTTAAACAAAATTAACCAAAAAAATTTTAATTAAAAAAATATTTAAAAAACCCCTTGACAAATTCTATGCAACGTGATATAATATTATTTGTCATTGAGATGGCATATGCGCCAGTAGCTCAGCTGGATAGAGTATCTGGCTACGAACCAGAGGGTCGGGGGTTCGAATCCCTCCTGGCGTGCTGAAAATCCCACGTTTATGCGTGGGATTTTTTATTATGCAAAAATCGTTTGTCTGATAGCTTATTAAGTGCAAAGTCTGTATCTGATTTTGCACTTTTTTACTGCTTGCCAACTTGCGTCAGCGCAAAACTTTTTCCGAAAGTTCGGCAATGACTTTGTGCGTATGGTCGTCAGTGCATTGTGAATATTCCTTATAGGTATAAAAGCTGCCATATATACTATAAGTTAAACGAACGTTGAAGTCGATATCCTCCTTGTACTGCGGATACCTGCTGAAAACAGCGTCCTTTATAGCCGACTCAATCTTTTGTGGAAGCATATCTGAGCGTGAGCCATCGAACACTATTTTAATCAGTGATTGATGAGATGTGTATGCCAGAAACAGCCTTTCGCTGAATAATGCGGGATTTGCGAGGATTTCTTCTGTATCAGAAAGCGACTTCATTATCTCCGATATAACCTCGTCCTCAATTTTGTCCGACAGGTCGTAAACGTCGTGATAATAAACATAAAACGTGGATTTGTTTATCTGCGACTTTTCGCATAACTCTTTTACCGTAAGTTTTTCAAGGGGCTTTTTTGCACGCAGTTCAATAAAGGCGTTGTAAATACTGCGTTTGGTTTTTTGTATTCGTAAATCCATAGTTTCTCCTTTACGCTGAAATAATGTTTTCGGACGATTTTGGACAGTAGTTGGATTTCCAACTGTTGTCTGATATTGGCGGTTGAAATAAGAACATAATTGTATTATACTAGTTTTTAAAGGAAAAAGCAACAGTGCTTTATGCTGGAGGAATGGAAAATGGATTTTTACGGTTTTTACATAGGACAGGAATTTGAAGCGTACAAATTCCTTGGCGGACACCTTACGCCCGATGGAGCGGTTTTCAGAACGTTCGCACCGTCTGCCGCAAGGATATCGGTTATCGGCGAGTTTAACGGTTGGAACGAAACTCCGATGAACAAGGTCCACGACGGAAACTTCTGGGAGTGCTATATTGGCGGCGCAAAAGCAGGTCAGATGTACAAATACCGCATTTACAAACGTGATGGCAGCTATGTCGACCACTGCGACCCCTACGGTTTTTATGCGGAAAAGCGTCCAGGAACTGCATCAAAGCTTTTCAATCTGTGGAATTTCCGGTTCAGCGACAGCAAGTGGCTTTCAACAAGGGGCGGCTTTGAAAACAAGCCAATAAACATCTACGAACTTCACTTTGGCTCTTGGAGAACAAAATCCAAGGAGCAGTGCGATTGGTACAGCTATTCCGAACTTTGTGACTTGATTATACCGTACCTCAAAGAAAACGGCTATAACTATGTTGAGATTATGCCGCTTAACGAATACCCGTGTGATGAGTCGTGGGGATATCAGGGAACAGGCTTTTTTTCGGCAACTTCACGTTATGGCACACCCGATGAGCTTCGTGAATTTATAAACCAATGCCACAACAACGGCATTGGTGTAATAATGGATTTTGTGCCTGTGCATTTTGCGGTTGACGGCTATGCACTGGCAAATTATGACGGAACGGCACTGTATGAGTATCCGCATTCCGATGTCGGAAACAGCGAATGGGGAAGCTGCAACTTTATGCACTCCCGTGGCGAAGTACGCAGCTTTTTGCAGTCAGCGGCTTACTTCTGGCTTAATGAATTTCATTTTGACGGACTGCGAATGGACGCTGTAAGTAATCTGATATACTGGCAGGGCAATCCTGCGCGTGGCGAAAACAAATCCACGATTGAATTTATCCGCACAATGAACAGCGGACTGAAGCAGCGGCTTTCTGATATTATGCTTATTGCCGAGGATTCGTCCTCTTATAGCGGAGTTACACGTCCCGTGTTTGACGGGGGACTGGGGTTTGATTTCAAGTGGGATCTGGGTTGGATGAACGATACGCTTGATTATTTCAGACTGCACCCGAACGATCGAACCCTGTGCTATCATAAGCTCACTTTCAGCATGATGTATTATTATAATGAGAAGTTTATTCTGCCATTGTCGCATGATGAAGTGGTTCACGGAAAAGCGACTATTATCCAGAAGATGAACGGCGATTACGAGCAGAAATTCCCACAGGCGAGAGCGCTCTATCTTTATATGTACTGTCACCCCGGAAAAAAACTGAATTTTATGGGAAATGAAATCGCACAGTTCAGAGAGTGGGACGAAAAGCGTGAGCAGGACTGGTTTATGCTGAAATATCCAAAGCACGACTCGTTCCATCAATATATAATGCGGCTTAATTCTTTGTATCTCAGGAACGCTGCATTGTACAGCGAGGATTTTGAAAATAATGGTTTTCAGTGGCTGGACTGCCATTGCGAAGAAAAGTGCGTATATGCGTTCTATCGCCGAGGAAAAGACCAGACGCTGCTTGCGGTTTTCAACTTCTCCGATAAAGCTGTTGAATATTCCGCTTGCGTTGAGTGGGCGTCATCGCTGAAGCTGCTGATAGACAGCAATGAGCCTTGCTACGGGGGAGAGTATGGCGAACCCATAAAGGCAAAACTAAAAAACGGTGAAGCGAGGTTTACGCTTTCACCGTTTTCGGGACAACTTTATATCGTGAAATACTGATAATCAATGGAACGCATTCAAGCGTTCCATTTTTTATATCGTATCAAATTAAGCTGTGCGAGTATGCTCGTTTGAGCATGGAGAATTTTATTTGATCAGCGTTTCCTTAACTTTGAGCAGGGGATTTTCGGCTTAATAAGGTATTCGAGAACAACAAAAAACAACGCAATGTGACTTCCCTCTAATTTCGTTGCAATAACGCCAACCATTCGTCCGCTTTATTATTTCTGCTTATGCTGAATACTCTTTTCAATCCACTCGTCAAGGAATGCCATCTGCTCTGCTGTATGAAACCAGTGTTCGCCGTTTTCCATAACGGTTAATCCAGCTGAAATTGCATTTGCAAAAGCGGTTATGGTTTGTCTGTCTGTCAGATTATCCTTATCGCCATACAAAATTTCAGTCGGAACATTCCAGCAAGTCGGGTGACTGCGGACATACGACAGATATTCCCACGAGAGTGTTTCTCCGAAAGCAGTTTCGATTATGCCCTTTTCATGCAAATCCTGCTCTGAAACGTTCGCCCATGCCATCATATTGCAAATCAGTTTTTCCATATCCGCAACAGGCGATATGAAATATGCTTTTTCGATTTTTTCCTGTGGCAGAGCGCACATGGAGAAATACGCTCCGATGCTGTTTGCAATCAGAATTACTTTGTCGTATCCTGCGGCAAGCGTTTCAAATGCAGCCGGAAACTCAGACTTTGCTTCCCGAGGCGTTCGGGATTTGTAATCAAGACCTTCTAAATCGCAGCCGCAAAACAGTTTCTTGTAATGCTCAGCTTCTGCTGCCGTACCGCCTTTTCCATGTATGTATAGAACCAATGTATTGTTCAACATCGTTTATTTACCTCCCAATATTTTTTTCGCAAACATTCTCGCACCTGTCATGGCTTCTTCGGTTTGGAATGAAGCAAGGTTGTCCTCGTCCTGAACTGAATACAGACCCAGATAGTTCAATTTTGAGTGTTTGCACAGCCGCATTATTCCCATCTCGAACGGGTCTGTTGCATATGCTCCCTCATAGCCGTGCGTTGCAAGAATTGCAATTTTCTTGCCTTCCCAGAGTGAGCCTTTCGCACTTCCGTAATATTTATTAAAGCCATAATGCCTGTCAAGCACGTTTTTCATCGGTGCTGCACAATAAAAAGCGTAAATCGGCGTTGCAAGCACTATTATATCTGCCCAGAAAATATCCGAAACAGGCATTTCGTCATTCTGTCGGCAGCCGTATTCTCCTGAAACATTCTGACACGCATAGCACCCTTTGCAAGGCTTGATATCTTTGTCCGCCAGCGTTACATAACGCACATCTGCGCCGTTTAGTTTCAATTCATCAATAAACGGTTTGCACAACTCCGCCGTATTCCCGCAGAGCCTTGGACTTCCCATTAAAATCAATACATTCATTTTGTTCTCTCCTATTCAATCGTAAAATCCGTTGACTTAAAATTGCTGTAAAATCGCCCCTTGACTGCTGTAAATCTGAGAACGCAATAATCTTCATCGCAAACGCCGCCGTGATAATACATTTCATCACCTTTACGCCATATGCGTTCTTTAGCTTCTGCTGTTTTCAGAACTTCCATTGTTCCCGATAAGCTGACGCCACGGAAGAATCGCCTGTCTACAAAATATATACCTGCTTGGGGATTTTTGAGGAACGCACTTACTTTATTGGAAGAAGTATTTGTTGAAAATAGAAATGTTTTTATTCCATCTCTTTCACGAGGAGCAAGCATTGCGCGGCTGACAGGAAAGCCTTCTTCGTCCGTGTAGCTTATAATACTGATTTTTGCGTTGTCGATAAGTTTTTCTATTGTTTTTTCATTCATTGAATACACCTCTCGCACTATTCATCTATTCTTTCAAATTTGACAATCTGTTCTTTCAAGGAAATTTTCCTGACTTCGTAACCGTATTCCAAAAGTTCTTTTTGTATTTCAAAAAAGAATGGTCAATGGGATTTCCACGGTTTCTCTAAAACCAAGCGTAAAATTGCCCGTATTATTTTCGTTTATCCACGTCCACAGTTTTTGATATTTACTCATAATTTCCGCTTTCAATAAAAAACATATGTTCTGCAACGTCTGTTCTGTAACATTGATTTTATTATACATCATACTTCGTAAAAAGTCAATAGTTTTTAAGGCAATACCACACAAAGATTGTGTATGTATTGCACAGTCAGATTTTTTCGTCAGACGAGTGTCGCCCCCGGGATTGTACCAAAACGACGCAGGAATACTGACGTATTTCAAGGAGTTTTGGTGCAATATACGCTCAACACCAAATATGCAAGCAAGACGTGCGCAAAGCCTGTGGCAAAGATGTCACAGCCGCCACAACACAGTGCGATGCACGATGCATCGCACCAAAATGGCATGCGTAAGGCGGTCTTTGTGCGGTGTTGCCTTAAGTATTTTTGTTTTGTTGACGGTGTTCTGATAGCTTTGCGCATATCCTCTGGTCATCAGCGCATAAAACCCAAAGCCGACAGGCACCGTCACCAGTACCGCCTTAAGAGCGTTATCCGGAAAGGAGAGCGGATTTGCTGTTCTGAACGTCATACATATCGCATTACAGCAGCGGTCGATAATATTGACTGCTGCAAGGCGATAACTGTTGTTTGACAAACCCGTCAGAGCGTGATATAATTATAGTAAATCTGGCTGATATACAGATAATTTTGAAAAGGATTATAAGAATATGGAATTTATAATACGGGAAATAGAGGAAAAAGACAATAAAGCAGTTGAAAATATAATAAGATCTTGTTTAATTGAATTTGGCGCAAATCACGAGGGTACTGCATGGGCAGATCCGTATTTAGGCAGATTTTCTGAAATATATAATACCGCAGGCAATAAATATTGGGTTGCCGAAAACGAAAACGGAAAAATAATCGGCGGCGTTGGTATAGGAAAATCAGACGGGACAGATGATGTGTGCGAATTGCAAAAAATGTATTGCCTTCCCGAAGCAAGGGGTACGGGTATATCGCATAAATTGATGAAAACTGCATTGGATTATGCCAGACAATATTACGGAAGATGCTATCTGGAAACGTTGGAGAATATGACGGCGGCGCAGAAATTTTATGAGAAATACGGATTTGAAAGGATTTATAAACCATTGGTGCAGACAGGACATTTTGCTTGTGATGTGAGATATATATAAAAATTATAATTTAAAGCATGATACTCGGTGTGCCTGTCTTATTTGTAAAAAAATTCTGCCCCGAAAAAAACGGGGCAGAACATTTCTTGGTATTTATAAAAATCAGATTGTACCCGTAATGCGCAGAACGGCTGTTGCAGGTTCAACAGTCCATTCTCCCGTTATCGCCTGTGTATAGGCTGCGGCAGGAACGGTTACAAGTCCTGCGGTTGTCGCAAATTCGCCTGTGGTTTCGTTGTAGGTATAGCCTGTGCCTTCTGCAAGAGCAGTACCGTTGAGAGTTACTGTGATGTTTTTCAGAACAGGATTGAACGTGTCGGTTATGACTGCGTTGTCGGCTGCGGTCAGTGCCTTGCTGCCGTAGTTGCTGATAGTGAAGGTGTATGTAATCTCGCTGTTTTCGGTAACGGTCTGCGGTGAAAGCGCCTTTGCAATGCTAAGGTCTGCTTCGCTCAGAGCGTTGACTGTTTCGGTAACGGTAACAGCATTTGCAATGCCGTTGCCTGTGATTTGTGCTGTATTTGTGATTAAACTTCCCTCTGCCAGTGGTGCGTAGCCGTTTGCCTGCGCTGAATATACGATTACTGCGTTTCCGTTTGCTGGAACAGTGATACCGCTTATCACAAGTCTGTCGCCTGCGATCACTGTGGGCGTTGTCTGAAGAGCGCCGTTGGAGTAATACAGAACGCTTCCGTCAGTGTAAGTAAGCGGTATGAGCGTGTTGATGCCCGACTGGTAAGCACCGAGATCGTCGGTTATTGTAACGCCCGTTGCAGCTGATGCGCCGGTGTTTACAAGGCTGATAACATAAGTGATAGTATCGCCTGCGGAATAGCTGTCGGAAACAGCAGTTTTTGCGGCGGTAATGCTGTCTACTATCTCGCCTGTAACGATATTTGAATCTGTGGCAACGCCGTTGTAGGTCAACGTTGCACGGTTGGTAAATATTGCCATAAAAGTTCCTCCGTTTTCCCGAACGGCAAGTGTTATAAGCCGCCCGTTTGTCGAGGCGTTTGCCTCGTGCTACATAATATGCACAAAAGATTTTTATGACAATATTTTCTTTAAAAGAAAGCCGATGTTCGTCTGGTGCATTACGAACATCGGCTTTTTCGTTTTCGGGCAAAGAGTGTTATCACTTTGTCAGCTTCTCAAGTGCCTTAGGCTCTTTAGGCTGGTAAGAGAAGTAGCAGGACGCTGCTCCGCAAGCCTTCTTAGCCATGGACATAGAAGTTTTTGCAATAACCTTAGCCATTGTTTCTTTCAGCTTCATTGTATTTCCTCCTTTGCCTTGTTATTTCAACTAATATCAAAGCCGATATTTCCATAAGGGCAATGATTATTATTGAGCCATATAGTATGTTGAAGCGGTATACCAGAACCCCCGCTGCCGAAAACAGCCAATACAGAACAAAAGAAATAATCCTGCATCTGCGCTTTTTCTTGTCGGAAAGTTCTTTGTGAACATTTTTGACAGGAGAGAAAACTGCGAGCGGTATGAAAGAAACAACGACTGCTGCTATTTCAGCAATCAGCGAATGAAAATCGTAATATGCGGCAATGCTGCTTAAAATATAAGCTGTTGAGAATAGTATGACCATCACGCAATTGCAGCTGAAATATGTATCTGCGTGATAACCTCCGCAATATGACCTTATTGCGGAAAAGCACGCCAGAAACAGCACTCCGCAAAGAGCGTGTCCCGACAATACAGCTACTGCCATTGTCAGAATAATGTTCAAGGCGGTTGAAATAGTAATCTCTATTCCATACCGATACACTTCGCTTAGTTCCTCGTCCATGGGAACATAGCCTGATATGAATTTCAACAGTTCTGAAGCTGCTTTTTCAATCATTGTCTGTCCCCTCCCATTAACTATTATATATGCTGAAAAGGCGCTTGTCAATAGAGATTAAAGGTTTTACCGCAGTTTGTGATGTTTTGCAGTATGGTTCGTTTATAAAACTATTTCTTGGCTGATTAAATCAAGAAATTTTAGCAATTTACAATTTATGTAAATCTGTGTACAGATAGTCACTTATACTCGTCAACATAATTTTTAATATACTCGGTGAGAATTGGTTTGCTTGCACGGCTTATGGGGATAAAAGCACCGTTATCAAGCTCGACTTCGTTCAGAATGGTATCCAGACTCACATAATGCTGAAGATTTACAATGTACCTGCTGTGAATTCTCATGAAATGCTTGGTTGGCAATAGCTCTTCCAGTTCTTTCATAGTCATTCTGACGGTGTATTTCTTATCGCTGCATACAATGCTTACATAATTGGTTTTTCCCGTTGTAACATAAAATATATCAGACGGCGAGAAATAAAGATGTTCGTTTTCAGAAATATCAATGCATATTTGCCTGTTGTCTGCAAGATAATCACATATTCTTCTGGTGTTATGCTCTATAAGCTTCGGAAAGGTATCGACCATAGTCTTGCAGATAAACCCAAACGGACGGTAGTTAAAACTTTCATATACCAGTTGAGATTCTGTGGAAACAAACACGATACAGGTTTTCGGGAAACGCCTGCATAGTCTTTCTGCAACCTCAAATCCGTTCGTATCCTGAAGAATTATATCAAGAAAAACAGCGTCAAAAGGTCGCTTGTTCTGTTCTTCAAGGAAATCCTCTCCTCTGATAAATCTGAAGAGTTCATAGTCAGGAAAATATTCCCTTATTATTTCGGCGGAGATGCGTTCAATGAAATCCATCGTTGCCTTGTTGTCCTCACACACCGCTATTCTGACTCTTGACATTGAAAATCACCTACATTCTGTATTTTTTTTGGGGTTCTGAATTTTTTTCAATCCTATTTGTATTTGCTATTGTACAATTCGGATTTTTGTGTTATAATATAAACACGCAGACAGACAAATGTTGAAAAACCGCTGTATTAAGCGCTGTTTGGTAACTTGTTAAATTTTCGTTCGCAGGTATCATTATTCATAAATGATAACTTTGATGAAAATTTAGACAAGCCTTAGCAGGGAAAAATACAAATTGTCGTCTGCCAATCAGTTCAAATTAGTTATTTTTTTAATCACCGGAGGTAGTCTATGGACTTTGGAAAAAGATTAAGAAGTACACGAGCTCAGAGAGGTTACAGCCAGCAGGAACTTGCTGCAGCTGTACACGTTAGCCCTGGAACAATTTCTCACTACGAGAACGGCAGCAGAGAGCCGGGCGGCAGCACACTTATCCAGATTTCGGAAATCCTGAATGTTTCTATTGATTTCCTTATGGGTATCACAGACGTGGATATTCCCCCGTCACAGTTCAAGAAGCCTTTCTGCAAGGGTACTACTCTTGGCAACTTTGTTGAAACATGCGCAAAGCTCGACCTTTCTCACAGACAGCTGTTGGATTCTATTGTCAGCTGCATAGAGGTTGACCAGTATGTGAAAACCACACCGTTGAAGAAAAAGTAAGCATTCTGTACTTATTATATATCATTTTCTTCTGAATGTAAAGGGGAAAAGTGTTTTTTCACAAATTTTTGTGTAATTCTTAAATGGAATGTTTATGCCTTAATGGCTATAAACAGCGCCGTACATATGCCGTCATTATGATTGGTGTTTGTGCGGCGCTGTTTTTTCACGCGATAACTAATAAGAGAGTACCGAATATATTTGCCGTTTGCTGACTGATATAAAAAGCGTCCCATGTAAGACCTGCAAGGGACGCTGTTTTGTTACGGTTTTGTGTTCTGCGGTAAGAATTGATTATTGTCTGTCGTAGTAAGATTTTCCCGAGTCGGGCAGGAAGTAGGTTCTTATATACCCGTCCGTTGATACTACGACAAATTCGTTGGTTGCTTCTATGTAGTATACATCATCGCCGTCCTCTTTTTCGGTTTTGTGGAGGACATCGGGGTGAAGGGGGACGGCAGCCGCTGCATTTTCATATTCTTCGGCGGAGGAGAAGCCCATTTCTTTGCCGTGCTTTTCATAATGCTGATTAAGAAGGTTGCTGTTTCTGAATTTAAGCTCTATGTAATGAGTTTCGGACGATATGGCGCTGCTGTCGTAAAATGAGGAGCTTGTCTGCGTTGATGAAGGCTGCTCGGGGTGCGGCGCTGAATTATCGGCTGATGAAACGCTGCTGTCGTAAAATGAGGAGCTTGTCTGCGTTGATGAAGGCTGCTCGGGGTGCGGCGCTGAATTATCGGCTGATGAAACGCTGCTGTCAATGATATCCGGATTATCAGAATATTCCGAATTTAGGGAAAAATCGTATGAAGAGCCGGAATTTCCGGGGTTATCGGGGGCGCTGAAATAGAAATACACTGCTCCTATCAGCAACAGCACAAAAACTGCTATCGTTATAATTTTTCGGATTTGTGATTTTTTATCTGACATATTCTCTCCTTTTGCTGATCTGCGGCAGATGTTTTGCCGTTATTGTCACTGATTAAACCGACCTGTCATATATTTTGCTGTTGTTGGGGTTTTCGTTTGGGTTGGTTTTAGGAAAGACGCCTACCGCAGGCATTTCTGCGTCCATTCCAAGTCTGTCTTGAGAGGTGCTTTGTGTTCCGGAAGAAACAACTTCTTCTCCGAGAGCATGGATTTCTTTAATATATTCATCGTGGGATTTCTTTTGGTTATATGCGTCAACTCTGTCTGAAACAATCATAAAGGGCGTTGACTCTTTAGAAATAAATCCGTCAGACGTCACATGGTATATCTCGTCACGACCGATAAGCTTAATCGTTACGTCATAACCTCTGACTTTACCGAAAACGGTTCTGGGTGTGAAAAAAATGTTTTGTACTTCCCAATACCAGAACGAACGAATAATTCCCCCTTCATTAGTGATAAACCGCTCTCCGTCATCGGTATAAGAACATTTAAAGCCGCTTCGGACCTTTTTGGCAAGGAACGAGAAAATCAATATCATTACCGCTTCAACAACAATCCACACAACAAACACAGAAGCCAGTACCATAGAGTCGGTTGAAATTCCGTCTGCATGATTGCGATAATATCTGAAACAGAAATACGAATACGCAATCGATAAAATTGCCAGCGCTCCGAATATCAGTGAAACTGCCGGAAGTTCGGATTTATAAGGCACATAGTAGTAACCGGCGAGTGTATGACCGTTCTTTCTGAAATTTTCTGTTGTTTTCTCACTGCTCATATTTAAACTCCTTGGCTTTTATTTTCGTTTATAATTGGTTTTTGTAGAATAATAATTGAAAGTATGCCGTTACACAAGTACCTTGATTTGCTTATGCACAGCGGTAGCGTTCGGTTTAAATCGGTAAAAAGAACACTCTGCATT